>JANLPD010000579.1:0-8948 GCA_031367045.1 Frankiales bacterium
TGCGACCCGCGGCGGCTTGATCAACGTGTCCGAGACGAGCGGGGCAGCGTCCCCGGCGCGGACACAATGACCTTGCTCTGCGGTAGCTGGCCTTGCTCACCCGCGCGAAAACTCACCCGCGCGGGAGCTCACCCGAGCGAGAGAGGGTCACCTAGCTCGCCGGCAGCGACAGGCACCGGCAGCACGTTGCCCGGGGGGGCCAGCGGGCAGGCCCAGCGCTCGTCGTAGGCACAGGACGGTGGGTAGAGGAAGTTCAGGTCGACTACCAGGTCGTCCCCGACCGAGCCGAGGTCCGCGCCCTTCACGGTGTCGAGCAGGTAGCGGCCTCCGCCGTAAGACCGGGTGGAGGGGTCGCGGACCGGGACCCAGAGCCCCCCGCCGTACGACGCCAACCACCACGCGTCCAGCGGCCCCCACGGGGTGTGCAGCACCCCCACCCGCGCGAACGCCACGACGCCGTCGGTGCCGGTTGCCACCTCGATGCGGGCCGGCGCGGCAGCAGACAGCGCCACCACCGCGCGCCAGGCCGGGTCGTAGGGTGCGACCGGTCCGAGCGGCCCAGGCGACTCGGGGTGGGTCGCGTACAGGTCCCGGCGCGTTGCTGTCCAGAGCGCGTGCCCCTCTTGAGGCGGCAGGTCGCGCACGGCCGCGTAGATCGCGTTGACGCGACGGCGCCAGTCCAGCAGTGCGGTCACTTGTCGAGGTCCCCGACGACGAAGAACAGCGACGACAAGACGGCTGGCAGGTCGGGGAGCCGAACGCCCGGCAGGACCGCTGGCATGGCGGAGACGTTGTTGAACGACGCCGTCCGCATGGCCAACCGCCACGGCGTCCGCTCGCCCCGGGACACGAGGTAGTAGCCCATGAGTCCCAGGGGGTTCTCGGTCCGGCAGTAGATCGAGCCCTCAGGGGCCCGGACCGTCTTCGGCAGCTTCACGTCGACCGGGCCGGCGGGCAGGGCGTCGAGGCAGGCGTCGACGAGGTCGAGGGAGCCGGCGACCTGACCGAGGAGCACCTCGAACCGGGCCAGCGCGTCGCCCCGCGACCCGAGCACGACCCGGACAGCGAGGTCGGCGTAGGCCAGGTAGGGCTCGTCTCGTCGCAGGTCCATGTCGACCCCTGAGGCGCGGGCGATCGGGCCGGAGACGCCGTAGGCCGGCACGACCGCGGGGTCGAGCACTCCGAGCCCCTCGAGCCCGGTCGCCGCGAGCAGGTCACCGAGCGCCGGCAGCACCGCGCGTGCGTCAGCCACCGCAACCCGCACCCGACCGGGCCAGCCGCGCGGGACGTCCTCGTGCAGGCCGCCGACCCGGTTGGCCATGTAGTGGATGCGGCCGCCGGTGGCCTCCTCCATCACGGCGACGACAGCCTCGCGGTGCCGCGTCGTGAGCGGGACGAGCGCGGCACCGGCCCCGCCGAGGAACAGCAGGTGCGACATGACCCGGTTCAGCTCGGCCATCAGGGTGCGCAGCCAGACCGCCCGTCGCGGCACCTCCATGCCGAGCATCCGCTCGACGGCGAGCACCACCCCGAGCTCGCTGCTGAACGCCGACAGCCAGTCGTGCCGGTTGGCCAGGACGGTGATCTGGCGGTAGTCGCGGACCTCGAAAAGCTTCTCGGCCCCCCGGTGCATGTAACCGACGATGGGCTCGGCGGTTGCGACCGTGTCACCGTCGAGGGTCAGCGCGAGGCGCAGCACTCCGTGGGCCGCCGGGTGCTGCGGGCCGACGTCGAGGACGAGGTCGGCGGTCCCGAGGGCTGCGCCGCCGAGGGCGACGGTCAGCGCGCGGGTCACGCGCCGATCGTGACAGACACGCCCGCAAGGGGGTCCGCGCACCCGACCGCCTGCACCAGCCAGCCGAACCCGCCGAGCCCGTTCGGGTCCAGCAGCGTCCTCGCCTGCGAGGCCACCTCCAACCCACGCACGTACGTCGACGCGTCTCCGCCCCAGAGGGGCAGCGTGGTCCGGATCTCGAGCGCCTGCAGGACCTCTCGCTGTCGCAGCAGCCGTGCTCCGGTGGCAGCGGCACAGGCGTCGAGGGCCACCAGGGCCGTGATGTCGCAGGAGCCGTTTGGGACCGGCCGGACCTGACGCCCGGACCGGTAGCCGGTCAAGGTAGGCCGGCGGGAGCCGGCCAGGTGGCCGAAGTCGACGGCCACCGCCAGCCCCCGCTGGACCTTCGCAACGGCCGCCGTCCAGGCAGAGTCGCGGTCCAGCCCGACCTCGACGCGTTCCCCGCCGGGCCACCAGCGCTCCGCCCAGGCGAGCACCTCGGGCGGGGCCACATCGCCGAGTGACTCCCCGCCGGTGGGCGAGACCTGGACGAGCCGCCCCTCCTGCAGGACGTCGCAGGGCACGTTGTCCAGCCACTCGTTGGCGAACAGCAGCCCGGTCACCACTGGCACCGACGCGCTCCAGGTCAACCCGACCCCCGGATCGGGTGCGCGCTCTACCGCGGTCAGCCGCCACCGGGCCGGCACCGGCCCGAGGGCCAGCAGCAACTCGCCGCGGCCCGCACCGAGATCCACCACGTCGAAGGGGTCCGGCTTGCCCAGAGCGTCGTCGACGAGGCAGGCGAGCCGGCGTACCGCCGTGGCGAAGAGCGGGACGGACACCGAGGTGCGGAAATGCTCTGTCGGGGCGGACCGGACGAAGAAGCCCGCAGGGCCGTAGAGCGCCGCCTCCCATGCCTCGCGCCAGGGACGTCCGGCCGCGGTGCATCCCATGGGCGACAGCATGAACGACCCTGCCCGGGTGACGTGCGCCACAGGCTCGCCCGGCGCCTCTCGCCAGCGTTACGCTTCGGGCAGCACTTCGTCCGGTACCCCTCTCGAGGACTGGAACGGCCCATGACCCAAGACGCGTCCCGGCTCGACGTCGGTGTCGTCGGCACCGGCCGCGTCGGTGCTGTCCTGGGGGCCGCCCTCGCCCGCGCCGGCCACCGCGTCGTTGCCGCCTCTGCCGTGTCGGACCTTTCGTGCGAGCGTGCTGCCCGCCTGCTCCCTGGTGTCGCGCTGGTCGCGCCGGAGGAGGTCGCGCGTCGGGCCTCCCTGCTGCTGCTGACGGTCCCTGACGATGCGCTGCCCGAGCTGGTCGCCGGGCTCGCCTCGACCGAGGCGTTGTCCCCCGGCCAGCTCGTCGTCCACACCAGCGGGCGGCACGGCCTTGCCGTCCTCGAACCGGCCCTGCGCCGCGGCTGCCTGCCGATCGCGATGCACCCGGTGCTGCCGTTCGCGGGGACCGTCGTCGACCTCGAGCGGCTCACCGGTGCGGCCTTCGGGGTGACCGCCCCAGAGCCGCTGCGCCCGATCGCCGAGGCGCTCGTGCTCGAGGTCGGTGGCGAGCCGATCTGGGTCCTGGACGAGCTGCGCCCCCTCTGGCACGCCGCCCTCGCCCACAGCGCCAACCACCTCGTGACCCTCGTCGCGAGTGCAGCCGACCTGCTGCGCGCAGCAGGCGCCGAGAACCCGTCGCTCATCTTGGGGCCACTGCTGGGTGCAGCCCTCGACGGGGCGCTGCGCAGCGGCGATGCGGCGCTCACCGGAGCGATCTCGCGCGGCGACGCCGGCACGGTGCGGGCCCACCTCGAGGTCCTGCCCGAAGACGTGCGGCCGGCCTACCTCGCACTTGCCCGGGCCACCGCTGACCGGGCGCTCGCGGCCGGCCGGCTCGACCCGGCCAAGGCCGGCGAGCTGCTCGAGGTCCTCGGGACCGTGACGCGGTGACCACGGTCGTTCGCACCCGCGATGAGCTGGCGGCTGCGCGCAAGACGCTGCCCGGTCGGGTCGCCGTCGTCATGACCATGGGCGCCCTGCACGAGGGCCACGCCCGGCTGGTCCGCGAGGCACGAGTTGTCTCCGACCGGGTCGTGGTGACCGTGTTCGTCAACCCGCTGCAGTTCGCCGCCGGCGAGGACCTCGATCGCTACCCCAGGACGCTGGCCCAGGACCTCGAGGTGTGCGCGGCCGAGGGCGCCGACGTTGTCTTCACCCCGACGCCCGACGTCGTCTACCCAGAAGAGGCGCTGGTCCGGGTCTCGGCGGGACGGATCGGGTCGGTCCTGGAGGGCGCGTCGCGGCCAGGTCACTTCGACGGTGTGCTGACGGTAGTGCTGAAGCTGATGAACCTCGTCCGGCCCGACGTCGCGCTGTTCGGGCAGAAAGACGCGCAGCAGCTCGCCGCGATCCGTCGGATGGTCGGCGATCTCGACGTACCCGTCGACGTCCTCGCTGTGCCGACCGTGCGCGAGGCCGACGGGCTGGCCCTGTCGAGCCGCAACCGCTATCTCACCCCCGAGCAGCGAACGGCGGCCGCGGTCCTGTACCGCGCCCTGGCGACCCGGGACGTGGTGGCCGGCCGGGCCCTCCTGCTCGCCGAGCCCTGCGTCGACCTGGACTACCTCGAGCGGGTTGACCCCGCGTCCTTCGAGCCGGCACCGGACGGCAACCTGATCGTGGTCGCCGCCAAGGTTGGCACCACCCGCCTGATCGACAACATCGACCTATCGGCCCTTCCCCTCGAACAGGACTGCTGATGCTCCGCACCATGCTCACGAGCAAGATCCACCGGGCGACGGTGACGCAGGCCGACCTGCACTACGTCGGTTCGGTCACGGTCGACCAGGACCTGCTCGACGCCGCAGACCTCTACCCGGGCGAGAAAGTGGCCATCGTCGACGTCACGAACGGCGCCCGCCTCGAGACCTACGTCATTCCAGGCCCGCGCGGCTCGGGCGTCATCGGCATCAATGGCGCCGCGGCCAGGCTGGTGCACCCAGGCGACCTCGTCATCCTCATCGCCTACGGGCAAATGGACGAGAAAGAGGCCCGCACGCGAAAGCCGGTTGTCGTCTTCGTCGACGCCGACAACCGCGTGATCGGGACCGGTCACGACCCGGCCGAAGCGCTGAACGGCACGGGTTTGTTGCGTGGCGACGCGGTGGTCTCCCGGCATACCGGCTCGTACGACGACAACCCCACGCTGGTCTGGTGACCCCGGCGCGCCGGCTGCTCGCACAGGAGCCGGGCTGGACCATCACGGCCGACGTTGTCGTGGTGGGCTCGGGCGTCGCCGGCCTGACCGTGGCTCTGCATGCCGCCGAGTCGGGCCGCGTGCTGCTCGTCACGAAGGTCCTGGTCGGAGACGGCTCGACCCGCTGGGCCCAGGGCGGCGTCGCAGCTGCGCTCGGTGACGACGACACACCCGAGGAGCACGCCCAGGACACTCTCGACGCAGGTGTTGGGGTCTGCGACGTTGATGCCGTCCGCGTCCTGTGCACCGAGGGCCCGGCCCGCCTGCGCGAGCTCATCGCCCGCGGCGCCGCCTTCGACCGCGACCCGTCCGGAGCGCTCGAGCTCACGCGCGAAGGCGGTCACCACCGCAACCGCATCGTGCACGCCGGCGGTGACGCCACCGGGGCCGAGGTGTCACGTGCGCTCGTCGCTGCAGTGCGGGCCCACCCGGGGATCGAGCTAATCGAGCACGGGCTCGTGCTGGACCTGCTCACTGACTCCGATGGCCGGGCCGCCGGCCTGACCCTGCACGTGTTGGGGCAGGGCACACAGGACGGCGTCGGCGCTGTCCACTCCCGCGCCGTCGTGCTCGCCACGGGCGGGATGGGGCAGGTCTTCAGCTCCACCACCAACCCGGCCGTCGCGACCGGAGACGGGGTGGCGCTCGCGCTGCGGGCCGGCGCCGAGGTATCGGACCTTGAGTTCGTGCAGTTCCACCCGACCGCCCTGGCGCTGGGTCCCGCCGAGGGACAGCAGTTCCTCGTCAGCGAGGCGGTCCGCGGCGAGGGCGCCTTCCTCGTCGATGGTGACGGCCGCCGCATCATCACCACCGCGGACCACCCGCTCGCCGACCTCGCGCCCCGGGACGTCGTCGCCAAGGCCATCACCAGGCGGATGCACCAGAGCAGTGCCGACCACGTCTACCTCGACGCCACCGAGCTCGGCGAGGAACTGCTCCTGCACCGCTTCCCGACCATCGTCGCCCGCTGCCGCGAGGCCGGCTTCGACCCTGTGACGACCCGTATTCCGGTGGCGCCTGCGGCGCACTACGCCAGTGGTGGGGTGCGCACAGACCTGTGGGGTCGCACGTCCGTGCCGGGCCTCTACGCCTGCGGGGAGGTCGCCTGTACCGGCGTCCACGGGGCCAACCGCCTGGCCTCCAACAGCCTGCTCGAAGGCCTTGTCTTCGCGGGCCGCATCGGCGCCGACCTGGCCCGTTCGCTGCCCTCTCCGGCGTCGCCGATCGGGCCGGTCGGCGACCCGGTCCTGCTGGACCCGACGGTCCGCCCAGAGCTCGCGCGGGCCATGACCGAGGGCGCCGGCGTCCTGCGCAGCGCCGCCTCGCTCGCGTCGACCACCTCTGTCCTTGCCGACCTGGCCGGCCGCACCAGCACCGAACCGTCACCGGCCGCATGGGAGGCAACCAACCTGCACCAGGTGGCGACCGCCCTCGTCGCGACCGCGACCCGACGTGAGGAGACCCGCGGCGCCCACTGGCGCGAGGACTTCCCCGACGCTGTCGACTGCTGGCGTGGCCATCTGGTCACCACGGTCGACGGCGCCCGGTTCGAGCCCGTTTCCGCTGAGCTGGTCCCGTGAGCCCGGCCACCCTGGCCGCCCTGGCTGCGAGTGACCTCGACGTCGCCCTCGTCGAGTCCGTCGCCCGCATGGCGGTCGAGGAGGATCTGGCCGGCGGCGTCGACGTCACCAGCGTGGCTACCGTGCCCGCCGACCTCATCGGCACCGCCGCCTTCGTATCGCGGCAGCCCGGAGTGGTTGCCGGCATCGGCGTCGCCATGGCGGTCCTCGACCTGGTCGGCGACGTCGAGGTGCTCTCGCACGGCCGAGATGGGGAGCAGGTGGAGCGGGGACAGTCCGTCCTCGACGTACGCGGGCCGGTGCGGGTGCTGCTCACCGCGGAGCGCAGCGCGCTGAACCTGCTCTGCCACCTGTCCGGCGTCGCAACGCTGACCCGCCGGTGGGTTGACGCTGTCGAGGGAACGGGTGCGCGCATCCGTGACACCCGCAAGACCATGCCCGGCTTGCGGATCCTGGAGAAGCACGCGGTGCGCGCCGGCGGCGGCGTCAACCACCGGATGGGCCTGTCCGACGCCGCGCTGGTCAAGGACAACCACGTGGTGGCGGCCGGCGGGGTGGCGGCGGCTTTTGACGCCGTACGCCGCTCCTTCCCGGGGCTGGACGTCGAGGTCGAGTGCGACAACATCGCGCAGGTCCGAGAGGTCGTGGCGGCAGGAGCGGACCTCGTGCTGCTCGACAACATGGCGCTCGACCAACTGCGCGAGGCGGTTGCCGTCTGCCGTCCCGCCGGCGTGCGCACCGAGGCGTCCGGCGGGCTGACCCTCGACACGGCCCGAGCCGTTGCCGAGACCGGCGTGGACTTCCTGGCTGTCGGGGCGCTCACCCACTCGGCGCCGGTGCTCGACTTGGGCGTCGACTTGCGACTGGGGGCCTGACGTGCTGCTCACCGTCGACGTCGGCAACACCAACACCGTGCTCGGGCTGTTCGACGGCGACCGGCTGTTCGAGAGCTACCGCATCAAGACCGACCCGCGGGTCACGGCCGACGAGATGGCCCTGGTCTTCCGCGGGTTGCTGGCAGGCCACCCCGCGGCGGACGGCGTGGCGGTCTGCTCGACCGTCCCTGCGGTGCTCGACCAGCTGCGTGCGATGTTCGAGCGGTACTTCGCCGACGTCCCGACCATCATCGTCGGCCCGGGCATCAAAACCGGCGTACCGCTGCTCTACGACAACCCGCGCGAGGTGGGGCCGGACCGCGTGGTCAACACCCTTGCCGCGCACACCTTGTACGGAGGGCCGGCGATCGTCGTCGACGTCGGTACCTCAACCAACTTCGACGTCATCTCCGAGAAAGGCGACTTCCTCGGCGGGGCGCTCGCGCCGGGCATCGAGATCTCCGTCGACGCCCTGGCCGCCCGGGCTGCGCGGCTGTTCAAGGTAGAGCTCGTCGAGCCGCGCTCGGTCATCGGCAAGACCACCAACGAGGCCCTGCAATCGGGCCTGCTCTACGGGTTCGCCGGTCAGGTCGACGGGATGGTCAAGCGGATCGGCGTCGAGCTCGGTTGCAAGCCGATTGTCATCGCGACCGGCGGGCTGTCGCACCTGATGATCAGCGTCTGCGAGAGTCTGGACCACCACGAGCCCGACCTCACCCTGATCGGCCTGCGCCTGGTCTACGAGAAGAACCTCTAGCTCCCAGGTCCTCGTCCCGTCCCCTGCCGTCCCTCCCGTTGCCCAAGGTCATCGTGTCCGTGCAGCGGGATCCGCGACGCTGCAGCCCGGACACGATGACCTTGTAGGTGTGGGGGATGGGCGTTGCGCCGGCCGCTTCGGCCAGCGCTGACTCGTCAGGACAGCAGGCTCGTCAGGTCGACCGTGACGGGGAAAGGCCTGTCCTGCACGTCGTCGATGGCGCTCGACGGGCTCTGCACCTCAACGACGAGCCGGATCCGGCCGGGGTTTCCTTTGTGGTCGCTGTCGGCGCCTGTGCCGTCTTGACCACCGCTAGGTCGGGGATGAGGCAAGCCCGTGGAGTCAACACGCCGCCAGCCGGGACGACCACTACGAGTTCCGGCGGAGCGGTGGATTTGAGGACAACGCCGAGCTCGAACGCCGCAGTGTTGTGGCGCCAGGGTGGCGAGGGACTCATCCGCAGGTGTCCGTCGACGATCTCGTAGCGGTGCCCGTCATCGGGCAGTTTGGGCAGGTCGTCTGGCTCCCAGCGTCGGCCAGGACGGGCAGCCGTAGTCATATCGCGACCCTCTCCTCACCGTCATGGTGACACCCTGACGGATCTGACGGCGAGTCACCGTGGTTGTCCATTGCTAGTCGCTGCCCTTCCCCCGGCGGACCAGCAGTTCGGCCGGGAACACCTCGTTGATCGCCTTGGTTTCCTG
>JANLPD010000624.1:0-19044 GCA_031367045.1 Frankiales bacterium
GGCTTCGACCGGGTCAGCGTGATGGACCACCTGTGGCAGATCGAGCACATCGGGCCGCCGGGGCACGAGATGCTCGAGGCCTACACGACCCTGGGTTACTTGGCCGGGCGGACCGAGCGGGTCAAGTTGCTTGCGGTCGTCACCGCTGTCGTCTACCGCGAGCCCGCCCTGCTCGCCAAGGCCGTGTCGACGCTGGACGTGCTCTCGGGCGGGCGGGCGATGCTCGGGATCGGCGCGGCATGGTTTGAAGCGGAGGCGCGCGGGCTCGGGTTGACGTTCCCGCCGCTGACGGAGCGCTTCGAGCGGTTGGAGGAGGCGCTGCTGATTTGCCTGCAGATGTGGAGCGACGACGATGGGCCGTACGACGGCAAGCACTACCAACTGGCCCATACGCTGAACTCCCCGCAGCCCGCCATCCGACCCCGGATCCTCATTGGCGGGGCCGGCGAGCGCAAGACGCTTCGGCTGGTGGCGAAGTACGCCGATGCCTGCAACCTGTTCGACAGCCCAGAGATGGCGCACAAGCTCGACGTCTTGCGGGAGCACTGCGAACGGGAGGGGCGCGACTACGACGAGATTGAGAAGACTGTGCAGACTCGCTTCGACCTCGGACCGAACGGCGAGCGGGTCGAGCAGACGATCGACCATTTGCACGAGCTGGCGGCACTGGGCTTCCAGGTTGCGTACGGCACCGTGATCGACGTGGGCTCGATGCGGCCGTTGGAGCTGATGGTCGAGCGCGTCCTGCCGGCTCTGGCGGACTCCTGAACGGAGCTGACGTCACGGGCGTACGGGTGCTGGTCACCGGCGGGACGAGCCCGGTCGGTTGCTCGGAAGGGTGTCGGCTGGACGTGCGGGACCTGACGTCGGTGGATGTCGTCGGCATCGCCCAGGTCCGCGACGTCCTGGGAGCAGGTTCAGTACCGGCCGTAGCCGCGCTCAGGGGCGGCCACGAACTGGCGCGACGGCTACCTGCGCTCGCGGCGCTGAAAGCCACGCGTGGGAGTCCAAGACCTGATCACGAGATGGTCCGGTGTTATTCCAACGTCGGTGTGGGAGATCTCGAACAGTTCCAGTTGGAAGCGATGCGGCTCGGTCACGCTCTCGGCGTCAGATACCTCAACAGCGCGGCCCGCGAGTTTCGCCTCTCCAAGCCAGCCGCTCGGGTCGTCCTGCGGGGTGTCGTGCGTGGGTGAGTGCAGGGCGAAACGGGGGTCACGGCGAAGATCGAGGGCTTTGAGGGAGCCAGGCATCATGCCGACGAAGACGGCCTCGTCGGTGAACTCGACCTCGATCCCGCTGATGCGCGGGGAACCGTCACGCCGAAGGGTCGCCACCGTCGCGTGCTTTCGGATGGCGAAGCACCGACGCACCACGTCGGCAAGGTCGCTGTTGTCTCGCACGAAGTCACCCCACGAAGCCATTGTCCAAGGATGACGGAGGCCTCCGACAGTTTCGCCCTGACGATGCAGAGCGCTGGCTCTCGCGGGGGATCTCGACGCCGCTGGCGTTCAGCGCAGCCGGCCGACACAAGCTGTACCGCAGGCTGCTCACGCTGCTCGCCTCGGACGCGGAGGCCGGGGCAACAAGATGACAAGCCGCCTATAACGGCCCTAACGATGCCATAACCGCGATGTCACCCGTCCTGTAGACCGTGTGGATGGACAACCCAATGGCAGAGGGAACGGTTGAGGCCGCGTTTGCGACCCCCTGTACTGGTCTGACCGGGGCGCAGGTCGCCTCGCGGATAGTGACGGGTCAGAGCAACGCCGTTGTCGTCCGTACGAGTAGGACGATCACCGAGATCGTGCGGGCGAACGTGCTCACCTTGTTCAACGGCTTGCTCGGCGGTCTCTTGCTCGCCATCCTGGCCACCGGACGGTGGCAGAACGGCTTGTTCGGACTGGTGATCGTGGCCAACTCCGGGCTCGGAATCGTGCAGGAGGTACGCGCCAAGCGGATCCTCGACCGGCTCGCGGTCCTGAACGTCCCCACCGCTCGCGTGGTGCGCGAGGGTTGCACGTCGAGTATCGAGCTCGGTGCCGTCGTCCTGGACGACCTGCTCGAAGTGCGGGCCGGAGACCAGGTTCCAGCCGATGGCATCGTGCTGGCCTCAGAAGGGCTCGAGATCGACGAGTCGCTCCTGACCGGCGAGTCGGAGCAGGTTCCGAAGCCGCCGGGAGCGCTCGTGCGGTCAGGATCGATCGTCGTGTCAGGCAGCGGCCAATATCAAGCCACCGCAGTCGGCGCGGAGGCCTACGCCACAAGGCTGGCTGCAGACGCCAGGCGCTTCACGCTGGTGCACTCTGAGCTCGGCGCGGGAACCAACCGGATCCTGCGCTGGATCAGCTTCGGATTGGTGGTCGTCGGGCCGCTGCTGCTGTGGAGCCAGTTCCGCAGTGCCGACAACCACGGCTGGCAAGATGCCGTCACCGGGACGGTCGCCGGCCTCGTGGGCATGGTGCCCGAAGGCCTGCTGCTCCTCACGAGCCTGGCCTTCGTGGTGGCCACGGTGACCCTTGCCCGTCAGCAGGTCCTGGTCCAGGAGCTGCCGGCCGTCGAGGTACTGGCCCGCGTCGACGTCGTCTGCCTCGACAAGACCGGGACGCTCACCTATGGCGACATCGCCTTCCAGCAGCTGATCACCTTCGAACGAAGCCCCAGCGGAGAGATCGAGCAGGCGCTCGGCGTGCTGTCCGCGAGCGACAGCGCCAACGCGACTGCTGGAGCCCTCGCGCGGGCCTTTCCCACCTCGAACTGGAGCGCCGTCGCGACGGTCCCCTTCAACTCCACCCGCAAGTGGTCAGCGGTCGAGACCCCGGCCGACGGGACGTGGGTGCTCGGCGCCCCGGAGATGGTGCTTCCCGGAGCCCTCCATGAGTCAGCGTTGCGCGCCCGCGCCGAGGCAGACCTGTTGGCTGAGAAGGGCAGTCGGGTGCTCTTGCTGGCCCGTACGAGCTCCGCTCTGCGGCCGGACGGGCAGTCCGGGTCCCCCGCGCCGCTTCCGTCAAACCTGCAGCCGGTCGCTCTGGTCGTGCTCGCCGAGAGGGTCCGAGAGGATGCTGCCGACACCCTGGCGTTCTTCCTCGCGCAGGGGGTTTCCCTCAAGGTCATCTCGGGCGACAACCCGAGGACCGTGGGCGCGGTGGCGCTGTCGGTCGGGATTCCCGGAGCCGACGAGCCGGTCGACGCCCGCACCCTGCCGGAGGACCTCGAGGAGCTCGCCGACGTGCTGGAGCGGCACTCGGTTTTCGGGCGCGTCAGCCCGCAGCAGAAGCGAGCCGTCGTCGCTGCGCTGCAGAGCCGCGGACATGTCGTCGCCATGACTGGAGACGGCGTCAACGATGCGCTCGCCCTGAAAGACGCCGACATCGGGATCGCCATGGGCAACGGGTCTCCCGCGACCCGAGCAGTCGCCCAGATTGTTCTGCTGGACAGCCAGTTCGCGCGACTGCCAGCGGTCGTGGCCGAGGGGCGACGCGTGATCGCCAACATCGAGCGGGCGGCCAGCTTGTTCCTCATCAAGAACAGCTACTCGCTGGTGCTCGCACTCATCACGGCCAGCACGCTAGGCGCCTTTCCGCTGGCCCCGATCCAGCTCACGATGATCTCAACCCTTACGATCGGGGTGCCCGGCTTCATCCTGGCGCTGGCACCCAACACGCAGCGATACGTCCCAGGGTTCGTCCAGAGGGTGCTGCGCTTCGCCGTGCCGATCGGGATCGTGACCGGGCTTGCCGCGTACGCCGGCTACCGCATCACCCGGCTCCTCAATCCCGGGACCGGAGTCGCCGAGGGGCGCACCACGGCCACCTTCGTCATCCTCATTGTCTCTCTGTGGAGCGTAGGAGTCCTGGCCCGGCCGCTCAGCGGCTGGAAGCTGGCGCTGATCTCCTCCCTCGCCGGGGTCGCAGCGGTAGTAGCCGCGGTCCCGGCGATCGGGCGGGCGGCCTTCCTGCTGACCACGACGCCCCTGAACCTTGTCGTCGCAGGCGTGGTCGGCGTCGGAGGTGCTGGCTTCGTGGAGCTCACGCATCGTGCGGTCGCGGCCAGCATCAGACGATCGCGGTCAGCAGGGACGGGCGGTGAGTGGGCCGAGTCAGGGCCCAGCACAGCCACGGGACCGGCAGCGACCCGAAGTAGCGCGGACTTCACCGAGCCGAGCGCGTAGCGCCAGGCCATTCCTCGGCCGTGGCTGCAGGTGAGACCCTGCGCCGCCCGCCGGAGCTCAGCCCGGTTAGGCCTGCCGGCTGGCGGTAGGCGTCTCACCGCACTGCACCACCACGAACCCCCCCGCACCCTGCATCTTCATCTGGAAGGCCTCGCCGGACCCACGTCCGATCAGTGCGCCCACCTTGAAGGTCGAAACGATCTCGGTCCGCACCGGCGAGGTCCAGGCGACCGCGGCCTGTGCGTCGACGAACACCGGCTCGTCGGTCGGCAGCACGAGCGGCGTCCCGAGGCACGTCACCGCGACCTGACCGGTGCCGGTCACCTCGGTCTGGAACAGCCCACCCGCAGCCATCGCGCCGATGCCGCCCGAGGTCTTCTTGATCTCGTAGCCCATGCCTTGGCCGAGGACGAGCAGCGCCCGACCGTTCACAATCAGCCGGTCGGCATCCAGCGTGAACAGTGAGATCTGAGCGCCGTTGTCGGCGAACCACACGTTGCCGCGGCCGGTGACCTTCATCAGTTCCTGGCCCTCACCGGTCACCGCCTTGCGGACGAAACCGCCTAACCCGGCGCCCTTGAAGGAGAAGTCGACGCTGCCTGTGTAGGCCACCATCGCCCCCTGCTTGGCGAGGATCTCCCCCTCGAGCGCCGCGCGGACCATGCGGTCGCCCTCTTCCAACACGAACGGCAACTCAGGCATGTGCTTGACGCTAGCGCCTCGGCCCGGGGAGCGTAGCCGTCAGCGCTGCGGTTCCGTGGGGACAAGGCCGTTGCGGCCAGCCAACACGTCGAGAGCGCGCCGGTAGGCATCGGCATCGATCTCTCCGGCGGCGAACCGGTGTGCCAGCAACTGCTCGGGAGTTCGATCTTGTGAAGGGTTGCCCCCACCCGGGCCGAGCCGCAGCACCATCCAGATGCCCCAAATCAGCAGTCCCCAGAAGATCAGCATCGAGCCGACCATGAGGGTCCAGCCGCCCCAGCCTGCGTTGTCCTGCCAGTACCACATCATGGGTCCCACGCTCCTTGTCGCTTCGTGTCGGCCGCTGTCCCGGGCGGGCAAAGACCGTGCGCCTTCGGTGGGGCGTCCAGATCATCTGATCGTGGAGGCAGATCCTCGACCAGAGGCGTTTGACCCAAAGCCTGCGGCGAAAGGTGCTGGTTTGCGTTTGAGTCATGCGCTGCCAGGTGCGCGGCCCCAGCGATGACCAAAGTCCGCGCGCCACCGGGACCTTCGCACCTGGCAGGGCGAGCCTCCGCCGATCAGGCTGGCAGCCCGAGGAGGAACCATGAGCGCCAAGCTGGTCGAGTCTCCACCCTGGCCTGCCGAGCCAGCGACGACGGCTGCGATGCGGGCCCGCCTGGCCTGGTACGCCGCCGTGGCCCGTTGGGCTCCCTCCAAGCACAACACCCAGCCTTGGCGATTCGTCGTCCGTAGTCGGTCGCTGGAGGTGTGGACAGACCCTTCGCGGATGCTTCCGGAAACCGACCCGCACCGCCGGGAGCTCATCATCTCCTGCGGAGCGGCGGTGCAGCTGGCCTGCGTCGCCGCGCGGGCGCACGGCTATGAGCCGGCAGTCGCGCTGCTCCCGGACGGGGTGGGCAGTTTCGTCGCTCGGCTCGTCGAGATCGGACCCTGGCTGGCGACCGAACAGGACCGCTCGCTGTTGGCTGCTGTGGCGTTCCGCCGGACCGACCGTGGACCGCTCGACGGCAGTCTTCTGCCGGCCAGCCTGCCCTTCCTGCTCCAGTCCGCCGCCGCCGCGCAAGGTGCAACGCTGAAGATGGTGAGCACGCCAGGTGACCGCTTGACACTTGCCGGCCTGGTCGAGCGGGCCGACCGGTTGCTCGTGCAGCGCGGCCGGGTCGACCAGGAAATCGCGCACTGGCTGCGGGAGCCGGGCGACGCACGCCGGGACGGCGTGCCTACCGACCACACGCGCGGTGCTGCCGCCTCCTACCGCGCCGAGTTCGTCCAGCGGGACTTCTCGAGCACCTCGTCGCGGCCCGCTCAGGACCGTCCAGGCCCAGACCACCCGATGCTCGGTGTGCTGTGCACCCCCCGCGATGGAGTGCAGGACTGGTTGATCGCCGGGCAGGCGCTGGCCGCTGTGCTGCTGAACGCCGCGCTGGCCGGGTCGCATGCTTCGTACCTGAACCAGCCCGTGGAGGAGGCGGCCATCAGGGCTCAGCTGCGTGAGCAGCTCCTCCTGCCCGGAGTCGCACAGCTCGTGCTGCGGCTTGGCGTGGGTGGCGAGGTCACGCCGCCGCCACGCCGGGACCTCGACGACCTGACGTTCCACGTCTGATCGCCGAGAGGCCGGGTTGGCGCCTGGCGGTGCTGAAGTGGCCGGCCCGGCGACGCAAAGCGCGGTGCCTGGGGTCACGTCGCCGAGTCGGTGGCGCGGCGGCTGCGGCGCCGTAGAAGATCCGCTTGCCGACCTCGATCAGGGCGAGGTAGCAGACGACCATGCCTGCCAACGCCGCGAAGAACCCGCCCGGCAGTGGCTGGAAGCCCAGGGAGTGGGCCAGCGGGGTAGCCGGAAGGAGCGCCCCGACGGCGACTACGCCACAAACGGCGAGGGTCAGCGGCAGGCTCGGGTGACTGCGGAAGAACGGGATGCGGCGGGTCCGAATCACGAAGATCACCAGAGTCTGGGTGGCCAACGACTCGACGAACCAGCCGGAGCGGAACTGCGCTGGACCTGAGTGAAAGACCCACAACATGACGGCAAAGGTGACGAAGTCGAACACCGAACTGAGCGGCCCGAAATACACCATGAAGCGGCGGATGAAGGCAATGTCCCAGTGCGACGGTCGGCGCAGCTGCTCCTCGTCGACGTTGTCGGTGGGGATGGCCAGCTGGCTGGCGTCGTAGAGCAGGTTGTTCAGCAGGATCTGGGAGGGCAGCATCGGCAGAAAGGTCAAGAACAGCGATGCACCGGCGGCGGAAAACATGTTGCCGAAGTTGCTGGACGTGCCCATCAGCACGTACTTGATGGTGTTGGCGAAGATCCGCCGTCCTTCGACGACACCGTCGGCGAGCACATTGAGGTCTTTTTCGAGCAGGATCACGTCGGCTGCGTCTTTGGCCACGTCGGTGGCCGAGTCGACGGAGATGCCCACGTCGGCCGCGTGCAGGGCAAGCGCGTCGTTCACCCCGTCCCCGAGGAAGGCGACCCCACCGCCGCTGCGACGTTGGGCCCGGACGATACGAGCCTTGTGCTCCGGGCTGACGCGGGCGAACACGGTGGTGCTCGTGATTGCCGCGGCAAGCTGGTCGTCGTCGAGGGCGTCAAGGTCGGTGCCAGTCAGTGCGCCTGTCTCGCCCAGCCCGAGATCGCGGCAGACCTTGACGGCGACCGCAGGGTTGTCCCCGGTCACGACCTTGACCGCGATGCCAAGGTTGGCCAGGCGCAGCAGTGCCTCGGCCGCGCCCTGTTTGGGCGGGTCCAGGAACACCAGCAGCCCCACGAGGCGCAGGTCCCGCTCGTCCTCGGCCGTCGGCGGGTGCTCGGTCACAACCGCGCGGCGAGCCACCGCCACGACCCGGTTGCCCGCCGCGAACTCTGCCGCCAGGGCGTCCCGCGCCGCCTCCGGCACCTCGACGCAGCGGTCGAGGACGGCCTCGGGTGCCCCCTTCGTGATCAAGGTCAACAGGCCTGCGGCGTTACGGACAACGACCGAGACCATGCGTCGGTCGTGGTCGAAGGACAGGACCCCCAGCCTGGTATACCCGGCCAGGCCGGCTAGCTCGTCTGCGGTCGCCGGGAAGTCCCACAGCGCCTGGTCGAGCGGGTTTCCACCCACGGCGCGACCTCCCTGCTCCGTGATCTCGGTGCACAGCAGTCCATAACCCAGCACCGAGTCGTGGCCGGCCGGTACGGCCCGCGCGTAGCTGACACGTCCCTCGGTGAGGGTGCCGGTCTTGTCGGTGAACAGCACGTCGACGTCGCCGAGGTCCTCGATGCACACCAGTCGTTTGATGAGCACCTTGCGACGGCTCATCCGCCGCGACCCGGCAGCCAGGCTGGTGGACACAACGGCGGGCAGCAGCTGCGGGGTGATACCGACGGCGATCGCCAGCGAGAACAGCAAGGCGTCGATGATCGGCTTGTTCAGGGCCACATTGATGACGAAGATCGACGCAGTCAGTGCTCCCGCGACGTACACCAGCAGCATCGAGAACCGACGCAGCCCGACCTGGAACTCGGTGTCGAGCTGGTGTGTGCTCAACCCGGTGGCAATCTTGCCGAACTCGGTGCGGGCTCCGGTGGCTACGACGATTCCGCTCCCGCTGCCGGCGTGGACCACGGTGCCCATCAGGGCGCACCCGGCAAGCTCAGCCAGCGGCGTCCCCGGCGGCACCGGGGTCGTGCTCTTGTCGACGGGCAGCGACTCACCGGTCAGCACCGACTCGTCGCACTCCAGGCCGACGACCTCAAGCAGCCGGAGGTCAGCCGGGACGATCCCGCCCAGCCGTAGTTCGACGAGATCGCCGGGCACCAAGGCGGTGACGTCCAGGGTCGTCGGCCGCCCATCGCGGATAACCACCGTCTGGTGGCTGATCTGGGAGTGCAGCGCCTCGGCGGCTTTCTCGGCTCGATACTCGTTGACAAAGCCGAGCCCGACCGACACGCCGACGATCAAGCCGATGATGACGGCGTCAGTGCGTTCGCCGACGAAGAAGGAGGCAATGGCCGCCGTCATCAGGAGCCCGAGCAGTGGCGACCGCAACTGGTGCCACAACACCGGAAACAGCCGGGCCCGGTGCGAGGACACGGCGTTGGGGCCGTACTCGGCCTCCCGCCGCGCGACCTCGTCGCCGGACAGCCCTTCGCGGGCGGTCACACCGAGCTCGCGCAGGACGTCTGCAGTCGACAGCGTTGCCGCGGACATGACGCCGACAACCAGCCCGGTCGGGCGCGAAGGAGCCGTGACAGTCACGGCCGCGGCCGATCACCGGCTCCCACCCGGTCCCAACCGCGGCGGGTCTTGCGCAGGCCGAGCTGGGCGTCACCTCTTGACCGGTACGGCACGTAGGGCCGGGTCAGATAGCCGACCGGCGCGGAGAACACGTGCACCAGCCGGGTGAACGGCCATACGGCGAAAAGTAGCCACGCGAGCTGGGCGTGGAGCTGGAAACCGAACGGTGCCGCCTTGATCAGGTCTGTGTCGGCGCGCAGGTAGAAGATCGACCGGAACCAGGGGGCGACCGTCTGTCGGTAGTTGTGCGGGTGCCCGGTCAGGTTGGACAGGACGGTCGTCAACAGCCCGGCCAGGATCGTCGCGCCGAGCACGACGTACATCGCCTTGTCGTTCTTGGTGGTGGCGCTGAACACGGGCCCGACGGTGCGCCTGCGGTAGATCAGGATGCTCATCCCCACGACGGTCCCGACGCCGGCGATGGTCCCGAGCGTCAGCGACATCGCGTGATACGCGGCCTCGGGGAGGCCGACCCCGTTGGTCCACGATTCGGGCACGAGCAGTCCCATGACGTGGCCGCCGATCGCCGCGAGGATCCCGAAGTGGAACAGCGGGGACCCCAGCCGCAGCAGGCGGCTCTCGTAGAGCTGGCTGGAGCGCGTTGTCCACCCGAACTTGTCGTAGCGGTAGCGCCAAAGGTGTCCGCCGACAAATACCGCGATGCTCAGGTAGGGGATGACCACCCATAGCAGCAGGTCGATGCCGGTCATCGGCGGGTTGCCCCCATGTACTCGGGCGGGGCGAAGGGTTCGAGCCCTACCTCCTCCGCTGGCGGGCCGGTGCGGGCCAGCTCAAGCGCGCGGTCGAGGTCGCCGGGGGCAAGATCGGGCAGGACAGCGCGTACGACGTCCAGGGCGTCTGTGTAAGGCGAGGCCATCTCGGACAGGGCGATCCGGATGAGCTCCAATCCGGCGCGATGCTCCGCCAGCAGCTGCAGCCCAGCGACCAGGTCTCCGGAGGCGGCGAACTCGCAGACGACGGACAGGTGGTCGGGCAACTCGTCGCCGACGAGGGTGAATCCGGCGCTCTTGTACGCGTGCATGAAGCGCAGCAGGGCCATTCCGCGCTTGCGGGTGTCGCCGAACGCGTAGTAGGTGAGGTAAAGACAGTTGCGCCGGCGCAGATCGAACAGGTCGACGTAGCTGCGTTCGGCCTCGAACTGCTCCGTGCCCTCCAGGTGCGCGACCAGGCGGACCAGCGGGGCCGCGGCGACGTCTGGCAGCAGCGCAGCCGCCTCCCGCAGTAGCGGGAGCTGGTCGTACACGTGACCGTCCGGGTAGCCGAGCAGCAGCGACGCGGACTGCAGGGCGACGACCCGCTCGGTATCGGTCAGGACCGGCTTGCGGCGCCCGAAGGCGCTCATGGCCGGATCCCGTCTTGCTCGCCCCGGCCGGGCATGCCCGGGGCGCCCCCAGCGGTGTCACCGGGCGCGTCGGGGGGCGGGAGGTACGCGCCGCCCTGGCCCTTGCCGTCCCAGTTGAGCAGGTTGACGCGTTCGCGGCCGTCGGAAGGGTCGACGAACGTGTCAGAGCGCTGGCGCTGCTTGAGCATGTGGAAGTTCTCGACGGCGATGGGGACGGGGCCGCCGGAGGATTCCCCGAACGGCCCTGAGCCGCCCATCCCCGGACCGTCGTCGTAGTCCAGCGAGCACTCCGTGGCGAGCTCCTCCAGCGAGTGCGCCAGCTGGTTGGGGTCTCGATCTTCAGAGTGCGCGGTCGGGATGACGTAACGCTCCTCGTACTTGGCGATCGCGAGCAGCCGGTGCATGTCCTCGATGTCCTCGGGGGTCATTCCGACGGCGTCCGGGATGCTCACGTCGGGTTCGCGGCCCAGGTTGACGTCGCGCATGAACGATCGCATTGCGGCGAGCCTCGCCAGCACGTCCCGCACCGGTCCAGGATCGCCCGCGGTGAACAGCTCGGCGAGGTATTCCACGGGGATGCGCAGAGCGTCGATGGCGCCGAAGAGGTTGTCGGCCTTCTCCCCGTCGTGCCCGGTGTCGCTCAACGAGTCGACGACGGGCGACAGCGGCGGGATGTACCAGACCATCGGCAGGGTGCGGTATTCCGGGTGCAGCGGCAGCGCGACCTCGAACCGGTTGATCAGCGCCCACACCGGGGACCGCTTCGCGGCATCGATCCAGTCCCGGGGGATGCCGGCCTCCTCCGCGGCGCGCTCGACGGCGGGGTCGTCTGGGTCGAGGAAGGCCGCGCGCTGGGCTTTGTACAGATCGTGCTCGTCTGGCACGCTCGCGGCGTCGAGGACCCGGTCTGCGTCGTAGAGGACCACCCCGATGTAACGCAGCCGGCCGACGCAGGTCTCGGCGCAGATCGTCGGCAGCCCGACCTCGATGCGAGGGAAGCAGAAGGTGCACTTCTCGGCCTTGCCGGTCCGGTGGTTGAAGTACACCTTTTTGTACGGGCAGCCCGTGACGCACATCCGCCAGCCCCGGCAGCGGTCCTGGTCGACCAGCACGATCCCGTCCTCGCTGCGCTTGTAGATCGCGCCCGACGGACAGGAGGCGGCGCAGGCCGGGTTGAGGCAGTGCTCGCAGATCCGGGGGAGGTAGAACATGAACGTCTGTTCGAAGTCGAGCTTGATCTTGTCGCTGACCTTCTTCAGGATCGGGTCGTCCTGGGTGAGGTCTGGGCCGCCGCCGAGGTCGTCGTCCCAGTTCGCCGACCACTGCACCTTCATATTCTTGCCGGACAGCAGCGACTTCGGGCGCGCGACCGGGCTGTGCTGCTGCGAAGGCGCGTTCGTCAGCGTCTCGTAGTCGTACGTCCAGGGCTCGTAGTAGTCGTAGATCGACGGCATGAGCGGGTTGGAGAAGATGCTGAGGAGTTTTTTGATCCGGCCGCCGGCCTTCAGGGTGAGCCGACCCCGCTTGGTCAGCGCCCAGCCGCCCTTCCAGCGCTCCTGGTCCTGGTAGGTGCGCGGGTAGCCCTGCCCGGGCCGGGTCTCGACGTTGTTGAACCAGACGTACTCCACGCCGCTGCGGTTGGTCCACGCCTGCTTGCAGGTGACCGAGCAGGTGTGGCAACCGATGCACTTGTCGAGGTTCATCACCATCGCCATTTGGGCCATGGGCCTCATCGACTCGCTCCGCTCGTGTGCATCAGTACTCGACCTCCTGGTTGCGGCGGCGGATCCGGGTGACCTCGTCGCGTTGGTTGCCGGTCGGGCCGAGGTAGTTGAACGCGTAGCTGATCTGGGCGTATCCGCCCGCGAGGTGCGTCGGTTTCATGAGCAGCCGGGTCAGGGAGTTGTGGATGCCGCCGCGCTTGCCGCTCGTCTCGGCGATCGGTACGTCGATCGTCCGCTCCTGTGCGTGGTACATGAATACGGTGCCTTCCGGCATCCGGTGGCTGACGATCGCGCGGGCGACCACCACGCCGTTGCGGTTCACCGCCTCAACCCAGTCGTTGTCGCCGATGCCCACCTTGTCCGCGTCCTTGTTGCTCATCCAGATCGTCGGGCCGCCGCGGGACAGGCTCAGCATGAACAAGTTGTCCTGGTACTCCGAGTGGATCGACCACTTCGAGTGCGGCGTCAAGTAGCGGACGGTGACCCCGAGCTCGTCGATGTCGCCAAGCCGTGGTTCAGCGAACAAGCCCTGCATGTCCAGCGGTGGCCGGTAGACGTTGAGCTGTTCGCCGAACGCGGTCATCCAGTCGTGCTCGACGAAGAAGTGCTGCCGGCCGGTCAGGGTGTGCCACGGCTTCAGGCGCTCGACGTTGATGACGAAAGGGGAGTACCTGCGGCCGCCGTGCTCGGAACCGGACCACTCCGGAGAGGTCAGTACGGGAGTGGGCCTGGCCTGGGTGTCGGCGAAGGTGATCTGCTTGCCCTCGTGCTCCGCGGCGAGGTCTGCGAGCTGGGTGCCGGTCCGCTTCTCCAGCGTCCGAAACCCTTGCACCGCCAAGTGACCGTTGGTCGTGGCGGCCAGCGCCAGGATCGCCTCGCACATGCGCTCGTCCCGATCCAGCCGCGGCCGACCGTCCGCGACGCCACCGCGGACAGCCCCGTTCTTCGCGCGCAGGTAAGCCACCGGCTCGGTCAGCTGATAGGTCACACCTTTGGTCGTCGCGCCAAGGCTGTCGGCGAGCGGGCCGAGAGCCCCCATCTTTGCGGCGATCTGGGTGTAGTCCCGCTCGACGAGGATCAGCTTGGGAAAGTTGACGCCGGGCACCGGGGTGCTTGCGTCCGCGCGCCAGTCCCGGACGATGCCGGACGGCATCGACAGCTCGTCGGGGGTGTCGTGGGTGAGCGGCGCGGCCACCAGGTCCGTGCGGGTGTCAAGGTGGCCGGCGGAGAGCCGGCTGACCGCTTCCGCGAGTGCCATGAACGCGTCGAAGTCGGTCCGGGTCTGCCAGGGTGGCGCGATCGCCGGGGTGAACGCATGGACGAAGGGGTGCATGTCTGTGCTGGACAGGTCGTGCTTCTCATACCAGGTCGCGGCCGGTAGCACGACGTCGGCAAATAGCGTCGTCGAGGTCATCCGGAAGTCGATGGCGAGGAGCAGGTCGAGCTTGCCTTCGGGCGCCACTTCCCGCCATTTGACGTCCCGGGGCCGCAGACCCGGTGCGGCCTCCTCGGCTCGTAGCGAGCTCTCCGCGCCGAGCAGGTGCCGCATGAAGTACTCGTTGCCCTTGCCGGACGACCCGAGCAGGTTGGCCCGCCACACCGTCAGGACCCGGGGGAAGTTCTCGGGGGCGTCCGGGTCCTCTGCGGCGAACCGGAGCCGGCCGGACGCGAGCTCGTCGGTGACGAACTTCGCCGGCGTCTCGCCCGAGCGCACGATCGCGTCACCTAGGTCGAGCGGGTTGTAGTTGAACGTCGGGTACGACGGCATCCAACCGAGCCGGGCGGACTGGGCGAGGACGTCTGCCGTGGTCATCCCGCGGAAGTCCGGCGAGGCGGTCGGCGAGGCGAACACGTCGACCTGGAACGGGTCGTAGCGCCACTGCCCGGTGGCCAGATACCAGTAGGCGGTCCCGATCATCTGCCGAGGTGGCCGGCCCCAGTCGTTCGCGGACGCCAGCAGGCCGTGTCCGGTGAGCGGCCGGACCTTTTCCTGCCCGACGTAGTGCGCCCAGCCGCCACCGTTGACGCCCTGGCAGCCGGTCAGTGTCGTGAGGGCCAGGAAGGCGCGGTAGATCGTGTCGGAGTGGAAGTAGTGGTTGGTCCCGGCTCCCATGATGATCATGGAGCGGCCCTTGGAGTCGATGGCGTTCTGCGCGAACTCGCGGCCGATCCGTTCGGCTTTGCGCGCGGGTACGCCGGTGATCTCCTCCTGCCAGGCAGGGGTGCACGGGGACGTCGGGTCGTCGTACCCCGTCGGCCAGACGCCGGGGAGGCCGTCCCGGCCGACGCCGTACGACGCGAGAAGCAGGTCGAAGACGGTCGTGACGAGCCGGCCGGCGACCCGCCGGGCCGGGACCCCGCGCTCGATCACGGCGCCGGCGCCGTCGGGCGCGTCGAAGCGCGGGAGGGCGACCCGGACGTTTTCGTTCATGCTGCCGCCCTGCAGCGTGAGCAGCGGTTCGGTGCCGCCCAGGTCGAGGTTCCACCGGCCCTCGCCCTGTGGGCCGAACCGGTCGCCGAGCGTGCCATTCGGCACGACCGGTTCCCCGGTCGCGCCATCGAGCAGAACCGTCTTGAACTGCGCGTTCTCGTCGGTCCGGCCGAGGTCGTGGGCAGTGAGGAACTTGCCGGGGATGTAGGCCCCGTCGGCGCGCTCGTCAAGGCTGATGAGGAACGGCAGGTCGGTGTAGCGCTTGACGTAGGCATCGAAGTACGGCGTGGTGCGCTCGACGAAGAACTCACGCAGCAGCACGTGCCCCATCGCCATTGCCAGCGCCCCGTCCGTGCCCGGGGCCGGCGCGAGCCACTCGTCGGCAAACTTGGTCGCGTCGGAGTAGTCGGGGGAGCAGACCACGACCTTCTGGCCGCGATAGCGGGCTTCGGTCATCCAGTGCGCATCGGGGGTGCGGGTGACCGGGACGTTGCTGCCCCACAGGATGAGGTAGGTGGCGTCCCACCAGTCGCCGGACTCAGGGACGTCGGTCTGGTCGCCGAAGACCTGCGGGGAGGCGACGGGCAGGTCGGCGTACCAGTCGTAGAAACTCAGCATCGGGGCGCCGAGCAGCGCGTAGAAACGGGCGCCGATGGCGTGGCTGACCATGCTCATCGCCGGGATGGGGCTGAACCCCGCGACGCGGTCGGGACCGAAGGCCTTGATGGTGTGGACGTGCGCGGCAGCCGCGATCTCGGTCGCTTCCTCCCAGCTCGCTCTCACCAGGCCGCCCTTGCCACGGGCGCTCTTGTAGGCATGGGCAAGAAGCGGGTTGGACACGATGTCAGCCCAGGCCAACACGGGGTCGCCATGGTGCCGCACCTTTGCAGCCCGGAACATCTGCAGCAAAACCCCGCGCACGTATGGGTATCTGACCCTGGTGGGGGAGTAGGTGTACCAGGAGAAGGCGGCGCCTCGGGGGCACCCGCGCGGTTCGTACTCCGGCTTGTCCGGGCCGACCGAGGGGTAGTCGGTCTGCTGCGACTCCCAGGTGATGATGCCGTCCTTGACGTACACCTTCCAGGAGCACGAGCCGGTGCAGTTGACCCCGTGGGTGGAGCGGACGACCTTGTCGTGGCTCCAGCGGTCCCGGTAGAAGCTGTCGGCGTCGCGCCCCCCGATCTGGTGCAGGGTGCGCAGGTCTGCAGATACCTCACCCTTGCGGAAGTGCCGGCCGGCGCGGACGAGCGCCGACGCGATCTCGCCGTCCAGCCCGCCGGTGCCCTGCGGTGTAGCGCGGTCAGCCACGCACTCTCTCCCTCTGCTCGGGGCGCCAGTGTGCCCGGCGGGCACCGCACCTGCACTTCACGCGCGCTCAGCGGACAGGTGGCGCTCCAGTGCACCGGCGATACGACGTGCGCTGTCCTTCGCACGTTCGGCGGACGGCCCGCTGTATGCGGTGTCGACGGCGGCTGTCCACAGCTCGAGCCAACGGTCGAACATCGTCCGCGTCAACGGGAAGGCCCTGTGCAGCCGGAGGTGCAGGTCCATCGGTCGGCCGACGTACTCACCCGTGCCGAACAGCGTCCGTTCCCAGAAGTCGCCGATCCGGGGCAGGTGGGTGAGCAGGTCCAGGTGCGCGACGTCGACGAACACCGGCCGGAGCAGGTGATCCGTCATGGCGGTCTCGTAGAACGACGTGAGCAGCCGGTCGAGGTCGGCGCGCGTGTCGAGATCGGGCCGTTCATGGGAAACCTCCAGGGCGGCGATGTCCTGACAGTTGCCGTACTCAGACATGCTGCAGCCGCAGCCGGTCCTGCGCGTGGCGGACAGCTGTGGTGGTGAACACCAGCGCTGCGGCGGCGACCGCCGCGAGCAGCACCAGGCCGAGGGCGTACGAGCCCAAGCTGCCGTAGAGGGAGCCCATCAACAGGGGAGGAACGAACCCGCCGAGCCCTCCGGCGGCACCTACCACGCCCGAGACAGCACCGACCTTGTCAGCGGGGGCCAGTTGCGCCACGAGCGCGAAGACGGCGCCGGTGGCAGCACCGAGCGCGGCAGCCATGACCAGGAAGGCTGTGGTCCCGGTGGGGGAAAGGCCGGGGGTCGACGCTTGGAGGGCCGCTGCGGCGGTGACTGCCAGGAAGGCCCAGGCGAGGACCGTCGTGGGCTGCAGGCGGTCTGACAACCACCCGCCCACCGGCCGCATGAGCACAGCGAGCAGCACGAAGCCGGCCATCTTGTTGGCTGCGTCCGTCTGGGTCAGCCCGTAGCCGGTTTTCAGGTAGGTCGGCAGGTAGACCGAGAAGGCGACGTACCCGCCGAATCCGACCGCGTACAGCGCCGATGCCTGCCAGGTGACCTTGAGCTGGAGGACCTGACGAAGCCGGGTCAGCGCCGAGCCGGTGCTCGGGGCGCGCCCAGGAGCGTCTCTCAGCACCAGCGCCGCGACGCCCGCGTAGGCGACAAGGGCGGCGGCAGTGAGCAGGAATGGGGCCTGCAGACCGACCGACTCGGCGAGCCGCACTGTGGTGAGCGCACTGATCGCGGTGCCGCCCATACCTACCCCGAAGATGCCGATCGCGAGACCTCTGCGCTCAGGGGGGAACCACGCGTTCACGAACGGGACACCGACGGCGAAGGCCGTTCCGCCGACCCCGAGGAAGAAGCCTCCGACGAGCAGGCCCGCCAGCGAGCTATGACCGGCCAGTCCGAGGAACAGGACCGGTACAACGGTGATCAACGAGATGACCGGGAACATGACCCGTCCGCCGTAGCGGTCGGTCATGGCGCCGACCGGGATCCGCCCGAGGGAGCCGACAATGACGGGTACGGCGACCACCAGGGCTTGTTCGAAGGACGACAGTTTGAGGTCGGTCCTGAACCGGACGGCAAGGGGACTGAGCAGCGCCCAGGCCCAGAAGTTGATGGCGAAGCCGAACGCGGCAACGCCGAGCATGACGGCCGGACGCGCTGGACGACGGGTGCTGACGTCGGTCGCCGTCTCGAAGGTCACGCTCATCTCGCGCTCATCTGGAACCCATCTCATGGCGGTCGCGGCTGTGACCTGTTCACCATCGCGGTGGTTCTCCTGCCCCGTCAGGGCCGAAAGTCACCCGGCTTCGCCACGAACGGCCCCACTGTCCCAGAACGAGTCCCGCAGACGTGGACGCAGGGGAGTGTCAGCCCGCTGTGCGGCGTGCGGCCAGCCAGGTGAACTCCTGGATGCGGTCTGCGGGCGTGAGGTGTGGCTCGTAGTGCGACGCTACGACCTGGAAGCCGGCGCCGAGCTGGCCGGCTAGCTGGTCGGCGTCATAGCGAACAGCGCGCAGACCGGAGCAGCTGTCCGGGCCTCTTGGCGAGAAGGTGCCGATGACCACCAGACCACCAGGGCGCAGGGCCGCGGAAAGCGCCCTCCGGTAGCGGTCCCGGTCGGCTGGCTCGGTGAGGAAGTGGAACACCGCCCGGTCGTGCCAGACGTCGTACTGCCGGGTCGGCTGCCACTGCAGCAGGTCGGCCGCGATCCAGGACGCTCCGGCGCAGGGGGTCAGCCGCGTGCGGGCCGCCGTGAGAGCCGCAGGGGAGATGTCGAGCACGGTGACGTCCCGGAAGCCGCGCTCCAGCAGGGCGTCGACAAGCGTGGAGGCGCCCCCGCCGACATCGATGACGGCTGCGTCGGGTGCGATCCCGGCAGCGTCCAGCATCGCCAGCGACGCGGTTGGGCGCCACTGGTACCAGCTCAGGTCGGTCACAGGATGGGTACAAAAGACACTGTCCCAGTGCTGAGCCAGCGAGGGCGAGGCCACAGATCCATTGTCCGTGGTCACCTCAGGGCCCGGGTGAGACATCGAGCTCGCCGAACATTCCGGCGGCGTAGTGGCCGGGCAGGTTGCAGAGCAGCTCGTAGCGGCCCGGCCGCAAGGTGAGGGTCATCCAACCGGCGGATCTGGGAGCGACGCCGTCACCGGTCGAGGGGCCGCAGGTGCGGGAGGCCTCCCCGAGGCTGCCGTCCTCCGCTATCGAGCCGACCGCATCCACGGGCTGTTGTCCGGCCCGCACTCCGGCGGCCAGCGGTACGACAAGCAGCTCGTGCGTCCGCGATCCGCGGTTGACCGCAACAAGGCTGACCGTGCCTGCGGGCACCGTGCGCGGGGACGCCAGCAGCCCGGCGCCCGGCGCGGCCGAGTTGGTCGCCGCGACCGCGGCAACGGACAGCCCCGTCAGCGCCACCGCGGCGACCGCAGCCAACCCGTAAGCACGGGCCGCCCGCATCATCTCAGCGTCCGGCCCGGAGCTGGGCCCGACGTCGGGTGTAGTCGCCCTCGTCGATCTCGCCGCGGGCGTACCGCTCGTCGAGCAGCCGCTGCGCG
>JANLPD010000011.1:0-5857 GCA_031367045.1 Frankiales bacterium
CAGCCGCAAGACGTAGCTTCGTCCTCCCGCGACGGGCACCCGGATGGCCGCCGGCAGCGGCCCGGGGACGCCCTTGACCGGGATCGGGCGGACCTCGACAACGGCGTCGCCCTGCAGCGCCGACAAGATCAGGTCGCTCTCGGTCGGCCGGTCGATGACGAGGTCGGTCAGGACAGCGGGACCAGAAAGCGGGAGCGCCGACCCGGCGAACGAGACGTCCGTCACCGGGCTGCCCGGCTGGCTGTCGACGGCCAGCCCGCCGGCGACGACCGGGCTCCCGTCGGAGGTGATCTCCACGGTGGCCGGCTCGGTACCCATCGCCTTGCCGAGGTCGACCGTCGTGCTGCTCATTGCCTTCACCACGATCGCGTCCATCCCGTCCGGCAGGAAAGAAGCCTCGCTGGTGGTGAGCCGCACCGACACGGTGGTGTCGTCTGCGCCCCAGTTGCTGACCTGCACGAAGCGCTGCCCACCATTGACCGCCGGTAGGCCCGGCACCACGACCCGGGTGGCGGGCGGGAGCGCCTGAGGCACCCAGTCGGCCCCGGCCTCGGTCCGGCCGTCCACCGAGGTGTAGCTCAGCGCGGACGCCACGCGGCCCCGTTCGGCTTCGACGTGGACGGCGAGAGCGGTCTTGTCAGGGGCGATCTGGTCGAGCTTGTAGCTGGTCCGGCCGCGGGGCGGGACCGTGATGCCGCGGCCGGGGCGCTGGTCGACAGCGCCGTCGCGAGTGAGGACGCTGATGTCCACAATGGCCGGGGTGTCATCGGGGTTGGCCAGCACCACGGTGCTGTCGCGACCCACTGTTGTGGCTCCGCCGACGAACCAGGACTCGGTCCTCGGCGCCTCGCAGCGCAGCCCGGCGAGACCACGCGCAGGACCGACCTCGCCACTGCTCACCTGCTCGACCTCCAGCCCTGCCGCGACCGGACCGGAGGCCGTGACAACGAGGGCGTCGCCCTGCACCGTGTCGCCGAGACCAGGCACGACGGAGCCAGGGCCGTCGATGGGGACGACGGACGGCTCCCCCTTGGCTGACAGCGGCTGACTGACGACCTGACCCTTCTCGGCCGGCAGGGCTGCGCCGTCGGCGCGGGGCGCGGCGCCGACGCTGACCCGGGTCGCCAGCACGCCCTTGACCTGCTTGACGTCAGGGCAGACGGCGACGACGCCGGTCACCGGCACCGCCTGCACGACGGGGCGCGGGGAGGCGGGGGGTTCGCCGAGCCGCTGGCCGCCCGCCACGACGGCAACGAGCACGGCGACGCCGGCAACCAGAGTCAGTGGCGGGCCTGTCATACGGGCTGCCCCTCGTCGGTGGCCGGGCTGCGGATCAGGGCTCGGGCGGGCTGCTGGTCGACCTCGTCGTCATCGAGGACCTCGAGCCCGCGACGCCGCGCCGCCCCAGGCGCGGCGAGCACCGCGAAGACCACCAGAAGGGCCGCCTGCAAGCCGAGGTCCGCGTGGCGGTCGGACTGCTGCCGGTAGACCTCGATGCGCCCGCCGCCCGCCGGCACGACGAAAGCCTGGGCCCAGCCCCAGGCGGTACGGCGGGCAAGCTGCTTGCCGTCCAGGGTGGCTGCCCAGCCCTTGTCCGCCGCCTCGGCGAGCACCAAGAGCCGGCCGGAGCTGCCCACCGGCAGGGTGGCGGTCGCGCCCTCGCGCCGGGTCGGGAGCAGGACCGGGTTGCTGGTGCGCAAGGCCGTCCGCGTCGCCGCACGCACACCGCTCGTGGCGATGCCGGCCAGGGGGGGTGGCAGGAGGCTGAGCCGCGACGTGGGAGCGAGCACCTGCCAGAGCAGGATGGGGCCGGCACTGCGTCGGGTCAGGCCGGGCTGCCCGTCCAGAACCAGCGCGACGTCGCGCGCCGCAGGGGTGTTGGCGACGGCGACGTAGCGCACCGCGCGGGTCGCGAGGGCCTCGGCTGCGTCGCTGCCGCTGGCTGTGAGCAGGTCGGCCACGACGGCGTCCAGCGCCTCGGCCTGGCTGCGTCGCGGAGACGTGTCGGCAGCGCCGAGGCGGGAGTCCCCGGTCCGGGTCAGTTCATAGCTGACCCGACCCGACGAATTAGGCTGGAGCAGGAGCACGCGCAGCCCGGTCTCCGGGCCGACCTCGGCGGCGGCGAAGGGCGGCAGCGCCGCGGCGATGCCGCGGCGCAGCGGGTCATCGGCCCCTCGGACCACCCAGCCGGCGATGGCCAACACCGGCAGCAGCGCGCAGGTCACGGCGACGAGGGCAGCCGTGAGCTGCCGCCAGCCGAATGCTCGGACGATGAGCCGGCTGCGGATGCCATCAGCGGCGACCAACGCCGCCAACAGCAGGCCGGCGCCCGCCAGCTGCAGTGCTGTGCCCGGCCACACCGGCAGGCGCACGCCGCCGGGCTCGACAGCCAGCCGAACGTGCGGCAGCAGCACCGCGGCGCCGAGGCCGACGGCCGCGGCCGCCCAGCCGGCCAGCGCGAGGCGACGACGGTCCCGGCGGACCAGGCCGCCCAGGGCGGCCAGCACCAGACCGGCAGTGATCCAGGCAGGCGGCAGCCCGGGACCACCGGGGTGCAGCAGCACGAGGTCCAGCGAGCCGAGCCCGCGCGGGACGAGGTCGGGGTCATCGACGAGACGACCAGGGCCCTGGAGCAGGCGGCCGGGCGCGGTCAGGGCGAGAGCGGACCAGGGCAGCAGGACGGCAGCCGGGACCGTCACGACGACCAGAGCGGCGAGCGCCCGCAGCCGGGAGCCGGAGCGGAGCAGGGTAAGTACGGCCCCGCCGAGCAGCAGCGCGCCTCCCAGCACCCACAGCGCAGGGGCGAACGCTGCGACGGCCGCCAGTCCCAGTCCCAGCCCCCAGGCGCCGCGCCAGCCGCGGTCGCGTGGATTGCTGCCAAGGACCCGCGCTGCACCGATCCCCAGCAGGGGGAGGCCGATCTGCACGGCAGCGACATCCAGGCGGCCCGTGGCGATGCCACCGGTGGCGACCGGCAGGAGCGCCCAGGTGAGCGCTGCCCACAGCCGCAGGATCCGGTAGCGGACCACCCGGCCAGCCGCGGCGTACGCGGTGACCCCCGCGATCGGGACGCTCGCAAGCACAAGCAGGTCGACGGCCAGCCAGACCTTGCCCAGCAGCACGGTCGACAGCACCGCCACCAGGGCGAGGTAGGGCGGGGCCGGGGCGGCACTGCCCACCGAGGAGGGATGCCAGGATGCGGCGTAGGCCTGCCACAGGTCACTCGCGCCGGCCGCGGGCGGCAGCAGGCGACCACCGGCGAGTGCGCCACCGCCGATCGCGAGCACTGAGCGCTCGGCAAGGAGCGCCACCAGAGCCAGGCTCAGGAACAGCAGCACCTCGGGCCGCAGGAGCAGACGGCGCAGCGCGCCGGTCCCGCCGCCGGTCATCTCGGCCAGGTCGTCGGATCCCTCGGGACCAGGATCGCCGAGGGCGCTGCTCGTGCCGGGAGCAGCACCTCCTGAGAGCCAGTCGCCGAATGCGCCGACGCGGGCCCGCACGCGCGTGGATCTGGCGGCCAGCAACGGCCGCAGGGCCGAGGCCGGCACGGTGCGGCTGCGCCGACGGAGCCGGCGCGCGGCCAGCAGCCTGCGCGGCCGGCCGAGGACGCTCACGACCGCGACAAGCTCATCTCGGGCGCCGGACAACTGCCGGGTCAGCAGCAGCCCGAGGATGCGGAGAACAGCCCCCAGCAGCACCTGCGGGAGCAGGGCAAGCAGCCGGACCCGGCCGGCATGAGCCAGCAGGACGTAGATCGCGTGCTTGCGGTCAACCCCCGACAGGCTGCCCGGCGAGGCGTCGGGGCTGCGTCGCCCGGTGGTTGCCGCCCGCGCGTGGTGCACCACCGCGGCCGGCACGACGACGACCCGGTGCCCTGCGGCGTTGAGCTTCCAGCCCAGGTCGAGATCGTCGCGAAACACCGACAGCACAGGGTCCAGCCCGCCGACCTCGTCGTAGGCCGCACGGCGCACCAGTGCACCGGCAGTGCCCACGGCGAGTACGTCGCGGACCCCGTCGTGCTGGCCCTGGTCGTACTCGCGCCGCTCGAGGCCGGTCTCGCGGTGCCCGCCGCCGTCCACGGTGAGGCCGACCTCGACGAGGACCCGCGGGTCGTCCCAGTCCAGGACCTTGGGGCCAAGCAGCGCCGCCGACGGGGTGCCCGCGGCGTGTGCGAGCAGCGCCTCGAGCGCGGTCGGGGTCGGCGCGCAGTCATCGTGAAGCAACCAGACCCACGCGTTGCCGGGGTGGAGCTGCAGGGCTGCCGCGACCGCGGCCCCGAAGCCCTCGGTGCGCTTGAGCTCTAGGAAGTCGGCGCAGGGCACCGCCCTGAGCAGGTCGGCGGACCCGTCGGTGCTGCCCGTGTCGACGAGGACGACGCGGGCCGGCCGGACCGTAGACGAAGTTAGCGCGGCGAGGGCTACCGGGAGCCAGGCGGCGCCGTCGTGCGCCACCAGGACTGCGATGACGTCGACGGTTGGAGACACCTGGGCGGCACGAGTGCGGGAGGGCATAGGGCAGGAGACCGGGGGTCGGCTGGGACGTCGGGCGGCGGCCGGTCAGGCCGCGCCAGCGTCAACGACGAAGTCCCGCGGGTGCTCGCGGGCCGCTCGCAACTCTAGTCGAGCGGCCGTCCACCGGAGACGGACCGGGTCGGGCGACTAGCCAGCGAGGCGCTTGAGGCGCCGGCGCTCACGCTCCGACAAACCTCCCCAGATGCCGAAGCGCTCGTCGTGGGCGAGGGCGTAGCCCAGACACTCGGGCTTGACCTCGCAGCCGACGCAGATGCGCTTGGCCTCACGGGTTGAGCCACCCTTCTCCGGGAAGAAGGCCTCGGGGTCGGTCTGGGCGCAGAGCGACTGCTCCTGCCACGACAGGACCGCACCCTCGGCGTCGTCCGGCGGCGTTCCCAGGACGGTCAGGTAGACCGGCTCGCTCATGTCGTCTCCTTGTGGCCAGCGGTAGGGATCCGCGCTCCGGCGGGTTGCGCCGGAGCGGGGGTGCCACCGACCGTCACCGAACGGCTTCGGTGGGTCAGGGGGAACGACACAAGTGGAATTACACGCGTGTCCTCCCGTCCCGTCAAGCGAAACGGTGGTATTCGCTCGGAAGTTCTGTCCGGTGGGGGTCGCGGGGGACCGCACGTGCGTTCGGGCAACCCGGTGAGGGCGGCTCCGGCCGGTCTCTGTACTACCGGCCTTCGACCGGCGACCGGGTCCTGGCGACCGTGTCAGACCAGCGGCAGGGGCACCCGGAGGGAGTGATCTTTGCGGGCCGCCGAGAGCCGTTCGGCGGTGGGGACGCCGTACGACGTCGTCCGCTGGCGCGGCAGCCGGCCGGCCGCCCGCACCATCTGCTCAAGCTCCTGCACAGAGCGGCGCGATCCGTACGTCGAGCCGGCCATGCGGCTGATGGTCTCCTCCATCAGCGTGCCACCGAGGTCGTCGACCCCCCCGGACAGCACCTGGTGGCACTGCTCGGGCCCGAGCTTCACCCAGGAGCACTGCACGTGGTCGATCCGGCCGTGCAGCAGCAGCCGCGCGACGGCGTGCACGGCCCGGTTGTCGCGGACAGTGGGACCGGGGCGGGCCGCCCCTGCAAGGTAGAGCGGCGCCGAGGTGTGCACAAACGGCAGCGGCACAAACTCGGTAAAGCCGCCGGTGTCTCCCTGCAGGTTGCGCAGCAGCCGCAAGTGGCCGACCCAGTGGTGCGGCTGGTCGACGTGGCCGTACATCATCGTGCTCGTCGTCGCGATCCCGAGCCGGTGGGCGGTCGTCACGACCTCGACCCATTGGGCGGTCGGCAGCTTGCCTTTGGTCAGCACCCAGCGGACCTCGTCGTCAAGGATCTCGGCCGCCGT
>JANLPD010000297.1:0-1950 GCA_031367045.1 Frankiales bacterium
ACCGCCGTGAGGCGGGCCCAGCCGTCCCAGTCGGACTCGCCGAGCGGGTCCTCGATGGACACGATCGGGTAGTCGGCGACCAGACCGGCGTAGTAGTCGGTCATCTCGTCGGCAGTCTTGGTCGCGCCCTCGAAGGCGTAGCCCGCGGCAGAGTGGAACTCCGTCGCGGCCACGTCGAGCGCGAGCCCGATGTCGCGGCCTGGGGTGAGCCCGACGGCCGCGATCGCCTCCAGGATCAAGTCGAGCGCCTCGCGGTTGGTCGGCAGGTCGGGGGCGAAGCCACCCTCGTCGCCGACACTGGTGGTGAGCCCGCGCTGCTTCAGGACCGCCTTGAGCGCGTGGTAGGTCTCAGCGCCCCAGCGCAGTGCCTCGGAGAACGTCGCGGCCCCGATCGGCGCGATCATGAACTCCTGGACATCGACGTTGGTGTCGGCGTGGGCGCCGCCGTTGAGGATGTTGAGCATCGGCACCGGCAGCACATGGGCGTTGGGACCACCGATGTAGCGGAACAGTGGCAGGCCCATCGACTCCGCCGCGGCGCGGGCGACGGCGAGGCTGACGCCCAGCGTCGCGTTGGCCCCCAGCCGGCTCTTGTCCGGGGTGCCGTCGAGGTCGATCAGCGCCTGGTCGATGATCCGCTGCTCGGTGGCCTCGATGCCGATCAGCTCCGGGCCGATCGTGTCGAGCACCGCGAGGACCGCCTTCTCGACGCCCTTGCCGTTGTAGCGACGGTCGTCGCCGTCGCGCAGCTCGACCGCCTCATAGGCGCCGGTGCTGGCCCCGCTCGGGACCGCGGCCCGGGACAGGGTGCCGTCATCGAGGGCGACCTCGACCTCGACGGTGGGGTTGCCGCGCGAGTCAAGGATCTCGCGGGCACCGACGGCCTCGATGGAGGGCACGGTTCTCCTGCAGGTCGGGGTCCAGGGACGCCCGCGAGCCTACCGACGGCCGCTCTGGGCTCGGGCGGCGGCCAACACGACGTGACCGGCAACGGTCGTCAGCCGTCCCCCCAGAGCCGGGCGCCGAGCCGTACGACGCCCTCGCCTCGGGCGCTCGCATAGAACCCGCGCGCGCCCTCGTCCAGGTCCGCCAGTGCAGCGAGCACCTCGGGTCCGGTGTCCCCCGGCTCCCGGCCCAAGGCGTAGCGGCTGAACTCGACGCACGGCGGAGCCGCCATGACGTCCGCCAGCTCCAGTTGCCCGCCGTCCACCTCGAGCAGCACCCGCCCACAGAACGTGTGTGCGTCCCAGAAACCCGCCGTCTCCACGAGCACGGACTCGCCTGCGCTGCCGTCGACCAGGTGCGGGCCATAGCCGGCCCGCAGCCGGTCGTAGTGGATCCGGGGCAGCAGCGACAGGCCATTTCGCAGCTTGTTGTTGCGGGTGTCGGGGTGGTCGGCATGGTGGACGTCCAGCACCCGGTCCTGCCCCCGGAGCCCGACCACGCCACGCGGCCCGACCTCCAGCGCGTCGACCACACGCAGCGGCGACGGGTCGTAGCGCCGGGTCAGTGCAGGGCCGGGCTTGAGCCGGGCACTCTGCACCTGCAGTCGCACCACCGTGGCGATCTCGATCATGCTGCCCTCATGCGAAGCCCTCGCGCCACTCCTGCTCGCTGAGGGCGGACGGCTCCCGACCGGCGACCCGGGTGCTCGCCTCCACCTCGGCCAGCCGGTCCCGGAAAACCCTCGCAACGGCCCGCAACTCCACCTCCGGGTCGAGCCCTGCCTCGCGGCAGATCGCCACCAGCTCCCAGAGCTCTCCCCCCAGGCCGAGGTACGTCGGGACGGGGGCGCCGAGCCGGTGGGCACGTCGCTGCAGCGTGGCGGCGAGCGACAGGGCGGGCTGCCCGAGCGGCACCCCTTGAGTGACGGAGGTGCGGCCCTTCTCGGCTGCCTTCAGGGCGTCCCAGCTGCCCTCGAGATCGTGCGCAGATGCGCCCGCAAACACG
>JANLPD010000062.1:0-8814 GCA_031367045.1 Frankiales bacterium
GAGTCACGCCACACAGCGTGCCGCACTCATGTGACAGCACACTCGGGGAGGCAGCTGGCAACCTGAGATCCCGGACGGCGACGGTGGTGACCACCGCGACGACGGGGGGCGCTGGTTGTGTTCTCAGGAGACCAGTGCCAGTCCACGCTTCTCGGTGCCAGGCGCGCTCACAGATCCACGCGGCGGTGGCGAACACTTCTGGAATGGTTCTGGAATGATCTTGAAAGCAGTCAGGGCCATGAAGTTGATCATGGCCCTGACCTGCACGTTCTCTGTAGCGGGGGCAGGATTTGAACCTGCGACCTCTGGGTTATGAGCCCAGCGAGCTACCGAGCTGCTCCACCCCGCGTCGCGTACCAACGCAACACTAGCCGACGGCCAGACCGCGTTGCAAACCCGGTCCAGAGGCGCGTCGACGCAACATCTGCCGGGGCCCGAACTGACCCGAACGAACGTCAGCCGCGCGATCCGGGCCGTCGTCGGCCACCCACCGGCCGGCGGAACCGCAGCTGCATGGCCGAGGACGGCTCGAGCTCGGTGTTCCACCTGGCCAGCGACCCGCCGCGCGCGATGGCGCGCAGCCGCAGCTCGGTCGCCTCGCGGACCCCCGAACCGGCGACGATGAGCACCTGATCGCCGTTGCGCAGCTGGGTGTTGGAGTCGATGGCGACAGTTTGGCCGTCCCGTACGACAAGGGCGAGCCGGGCTCCTACCGGCAGCCGCAGCTCATCGCTGTAGGTGCCGTGCAGCCGGGAGCCAGGGTGTACGACGAGCTGCAGCAGATCGGCCCGCATGTCGTCCAGAGGCGCGGCCTCCACCTCGAGCTCGCGGGGTGCGGCGCTCTCCACGAGGCGCAGCGCGCGGGCGAGCAGCGGCAGGGTCGGCGCCTGGACCAGCGTGTAGATCACGACGAGCACGAAGACGACGTCGACGACCTTGGTCGCACCGGGCAGGTTCGCGACGACCGGGATCGTCGCGAGGACGACGGGTACGGCGCCGCGCAGCCCCGCCCAGGACAGGAACAGCTGCTCGCGCACCGGGACCTTCCACGGCAGGGCACTGGCGAACACGGCGAGCGGGCGGGCGATCAGCGTCGCAGCGGCCCCCACGACGAGCGCGTCGACGAGCGACCCACCGAGCCGGCCGGGTGACGCGAGCAGGCCGAGCAGGACGAACAGCCCCACCTCCGCGAGCAACGCAGTCGACGAGGCAAACCCGAGGACAGCCCGCCGGTGCGGGAGGCGCGCGTTGCCGAGGACGACGCCGCAGAGGTAGACCGCGAGGAACCCACTGGCGTGCAGGACGGAGGTCCCGGTGAAGGCGACCAGCGTGATCGCGAGGGTCGCGATCGGGTAGAGGCCGGCGGACGGCAGGGCGGCGCGGGCCAGGAACCAGCGGCCGACCACGCCGATGGCCAGCCCCAGAACAGCGCCGGCGAGCAGCTCGTAGGCGACCAGAGCCGCGGAGTGCCAAATGCTTGCCCTCCCCCACGAGTCGGATGAGGCAAGCACGACCAGGACGACGACAGGGGCGTCGTTGATGCCCGACTCCGCCTCGAGCATCGCTTTCACGCGGCCCCGCAGCGGGACGCGGCGCAGCACCGAGAACACGGCCGCCGCATCGGTGGAGGACACGACAGCCGCGAGCAGTACGCCGGTCCGCACGTCGACCCCGAGCAGCAGCACGGACGCCACCGTGATGACCGCGACGCTGACCGCTACCCCCAGCGTCGACAGCAGCAGGGCGAACGGGAGCACGGGTTTGACCACCGCCCAGCGGGTGGTCAGGCCGCCCTCCGCGAGGATCAGGGCGAGGGCGATCAGCCCGAGGTCAGAGGTGAGCCGGTAGTCCTCGAACTTGATGCCTAAGCCGGACTCGCCCAATGCGAGGCCGAGGCCCAGGTAGAGCAGCAGGACGGGCAGCCCTGTCCTCGCGGCGATGCGGACGGCGAAGACCGCGACGAGCAGGACGGCACACGACCCCAGCAGGAGCAGGTCGAGGCGACCGTCCACGGACGGCTCACCGCGATGGGGAAGGGGCGGGCTGGGCCGAGGAAGGCGGGCTCGGAGACGCTGATCCCGAGGGGTTGGCGGTGCTGGCGAGCTGGTCGAGCAGCGTCTTCAGGCGGGCCTGCGCGACGCCGTAGGCGGCGAAGTCGCCCTTGGCCAGGGCCTTCTGGCCATCGGTGTAGGCGATCTGCGCCTGCGCCGCGAGCTGCGCGACCGTCGAGCCCGTGCTGGGCGGCGGCGGGTTCGACCCCGTCGGGGGCGTTGCGGCCGCCCCGCCGTAGAGCTGCTTGAGCGCGTCGCCGAAGTCGCTGCCGATCGCCACCTTGCTCCCGTAGGAGGCGATGACGTACTGCAGCGTCGGATAGCTGCTCGCCCCCTGGGCCTTGACATACACAGGTTCGACGTAGAGGAACCCCGTCCCCACCGGAAGGGTCAGCAGATTTCCCAGCACGACCTGGGAGCCGGATCGCAGCGACAGCAGGCGGTCACGGACCGCCGCACTGTTCTGGAACTGGGTGGCCGCGGCGACCGGTCCGTTGACTGTCGCCCCCGAGGGCAGCTGCAGGATCCTGATCTTTCCGTAGTCACCGTCGTCGCTGGACACCGACGCAAATGCGGTCAGCGACTGGCCGTTGCGGGCGACGAACGGGGTGATCAGCGAGAAGCTCGGCTTGCTCGTCCCTGGCGGCTGTGCGACGACGTAGTACGGCGGCAGGTCGCTCTTGCCGCCCGAGCCGAACAGCTGCGGGGTGGTCGCGCCCTGCCCCGTCGCGGCCGTCTCCGGCTGGCCTCCGTTGGTCGGGTCGGCCGGGATCTGCCAGTACTGGTCGCCCTGGTAGAACTCCCGCGGGTCGGTCAGGTGGTACTTCGTCAGCAGCTCTCGCTGGACCTTGAACAGGTCCTCGGGGTAGCGCAGGTGCGCCCGCAGGTCGTTGGAGATCGCGCTCTTGGGCTGCAGGATCTTGCCGCCGAACGCCTTCGACCAGGTCTTCAGGACCGGGTCCTGCTCATCCCAGGTGTAGAGCTTGACGGTGCCGTCGAAGGCATCGACCGTGGCCTTCACGGAGTTTCGGATGTAATTGACCTGCTGGTCGGGCAGCCGACCCTTCTGACTGGTCTGGCTGTCCGCCGTCGCCTGCCCGAGGGTCGTCCGCTCGCCGTAGGGGTAGCCGGCGCTGGTCGTGTAGCCGTCGACGATCCAGAGCACCCGCCCGTCCACGACGGCGGGGTACGGATCCTCGTCGAGCTGCAGGAACGGCGCGACCTTCTGCACCCGGGCTCGCGGCTCGCGGATGTACATCAGCTTGGACCCCGACGCGACGGCGCCCGAGAGCAGGATGTTCTTCTCGCGGAACTTCAGCGCGTAGGCCAGCTTCGACAAGCCGGTCAGCTTGATGCCGCCCGTGCCGTTGTAGCGGTAGGTCGGTGCGTTGTCACCCTCACCGTCGGTCTCGGCCTGCTTGGACCCGACGATCGCGTAGTCGGTAGTGCCCTCGCCGTAGTAGATCCGCGGCTCGGTCACCTTCAGCGGCCCCTGCACCGGGAGCCCGCCGACCGTGTAGACCGGCTGGCCCTGGTCGTCGACGCGGTTGGCCGGCGCCGCGACGAAGCCGTTGCCGTGCGTGTAGATCAGGTGCTGGTTGATCCAGTTTCGCTGGGTGTCGGACAGCCCGTCCTGGTTCAGCTCGCGGACGGCGACGACGTAGTCCTGCACACCGTCACCGAGGTTGTAGCGGTCGATGTCCAGCGAGCTCGGGAAGCCAAAGTACCCGCGCAGCTGCTGGTTTCGGGTGAACGTCGCAGACAGCTGGTTGGGGTCGAGAAGGCGGGCGTTGGGCGCCGTCCCCCGATCGTTGCGCAGCGCCGCCGGGTCGGCACCGTTCCCGGGGTACGGCGTCGTCTGCACGTCGTTGATCGAGTAGGCCACGCGCGTGGCGTCGATGTTGCGCTTGATGAACGGCGCCTCGCGGTCGATCTCGTTCGGCTTGACCCGGAACTGCTGGGTGTACGCCGGGTACAGCCCGCCGATCACCACGGCGCTCAGCACCAGGAGAGCGAGCGCGCCCGCCGGCAGGATCACGTTGCGCACCACGATGTTTGCGAAGAACAGCAGGGCACAGATGATCGCGACGCCGACGAGGATGTTCTTCGCGGGAAGGACCGAGTTGACATCGGTGTACGACGCACCCTGGACCCTGCCTCGTAGCGAGAAGACCAACCCGTACCGGTCCAGGTAGTAGGCAAGCGCCTTGAGCAGCACCACGATGCCGATGAGGACCGAGAGGTGCACCCGGGCGGCCGGGCTGACCTTGTCGCCGGGGCTCTGCAGGCGCAGTCCACCGAACAGGTAGTGGGTGGCCGCGGCGGCAATCAGCGAGAGGATCACTGCCGTGAGCACAAAGGTCAGCGCGAACCGGTACATGGGGTAGGAGAACGTGTAGAAACTGATGTCCTTGCCGAACTGCGCGTCCTTCTGGCCGAACGACGTGGCGTTGCGCCACAGCAGCCAGGTCTGCCAGTGGCCGGCGGCAGAAAGCCCCGCGAAGATGCCGATGATCCCGCTGGTCAGCAGCAGCACGGGCCGCAGGTACGGCTCGACCGCAACGCGGTAACGCTCGAGGTTCTGCTGCTCGAGCGACATCGGCCGAAACGGTGGGCGCGACCGGTAGGCGATCAAGAGGTTGGCGGCGATCGCCACGGCCATGAGCAAGCCGAAGCCGATGAAGAGCAGGGCCCGCGTCCGCAGGACCGTGGAGAAGATCGTCGGGAAGCCGGCCTCCCGGAACCACAACAGGTCGGTGTAGAGAGCGACGGCCACGCCCGCCAGCACAAGGACGACCGCGACCACGATCACGACGGGCACCAGTAGGCGCGGTCGGGCTGGCAGGCCCGCCGGTATGCGGACGGCCACGCGGCTCACTCACTTCGGTCGGCGATCAGGACTATCGGGTCGAACTCAACCACAGTGCCCCATGGTTACCCGATGCGCGAGACTGGTCTCGTGGACGTGTCGGGGACCGGTGTGCTGCAGGACGTGGTCGGCGAGGTCGAGGGGCACCTGGCGGAGGCCGGCTGGGACCAGCCGCCGCAGCTTTTCGCCCTCGTCGACACCGGGGAGCTCCTGCAGGCCGAGCCACAGCTCGCGCAGTCGATGGGACTGGTCGCCGGCCGCCCCGGGCACCTGACGCCGATCGCCCAGGAGCCGCTCGGCGACGGGCCGCTCGCCGAACAGCTCGCCGGCGTCGTCTTCGGCACTGACGTGCTCGGCGTCGTACTCGCGCACGAGGTCCTGGTCCTGCCGCCGACCGCCGAGGCCGCACTGCCCGAGGGTGAAGACGCCGCCGGGTACGCCGCCAACCACCCGGATCGCCGGGAGGTCCGGATGAGCGTGGGCGTCCTGCGCGACGGGCAGCGGGCCGTCGTCCTGCGCCTGCGCGGCGCCGAGGGCGAGCAGGATGAGCGGGTGATGGGCCGCGACCTGGCACCTGCGCTCGCCGAGGCGCTGCTCGCGACCCTGGACTAGCCGGTTTCGCCGTCGCCGGCCGGCCGGTCGGTAGGCGCCTCGGCGAGCAGCGCCTTCTTCAGCTGCGCCTTGCGCGTCGCCTCCATCCGCAGCGTCGCTTCCGGCTGGACCACCGGGCCGGCCGCGTTCCCTGCCTGCGCGACGGGGGGCGCCACGCCGCTCGAGGCCGGCAGGTCGAGCCCGAACTCCGAGCCCGCCCCGGCGACCGACGTCACAGCCATCGGCCAGCCCGCGTCCTGCGCCAGCCGCCGGACGAAGGACAGCCCCAGACCGAGCCCGCCGACCTTGCGGGTCTCGGAGCCGTCGACCTGCTCGAACGAGGTGAACAGCGAGCCCTGCTTGTCCTCGGGGATCCCCGGGCCGTCGTCGCGCACGTAGACCCGGACGCGCCCGCCGTCCTGGTCCACGTCCGGGCGCAGGCTCGCGCCGATGGTCACTGCGGCGCCGGGCTGGGAGTACTTCAGCGCGTTGTCGATGAGCTCGTCGAGCGCCTTCCCCACCCAGGTGGGGTCGACGTGGACGTCTGGCAAGTCGGGCGAGACGTCGCGGCGCAGGTCGCCGGCGCGTTCGGGTGCCCGCTCCCGCCAGGCCGCCAGTCGCAGGTCGACGACGTTGGCGACGCGCACGGGCCTGGGCCGGGCGGTGAGCCGGCCCGCCTCCAGCGCGGCAACGTCGACCAGCAGGTCCACGACGCGGTTCATCTTCAGGCTCTCCAGCAGGATCGTCGACGCAAACGCGCCGACCTGGGCGCTGGTCAGCCCCGGACGGGTCGCGAGAAGGTCGGCATAGCCGCGGATCGGCGTCAACGGGGTGCGCAGCTCGTGGCTGACGTTGGACAAGAACTCGGTCTTCATCCGCTCGACCTCACGCTCGCGCGTGGTGTCCCGCAGCAGAAGTACGACACCCTCTCCGCCGGCGAGCGGGGTAAGAGCCGCCCGCACGGGGACGGGCGTGCCGTGGACACCCGAGACCTCGGCGGGCGCGTCGTACAGCCGTCGTCCGTCGGTCGGCATCGCCGCACCGGTGGCATCCCTGAGCTGCACGACCTCTCCCATGGGCCGGCCGAGCACGTCGGTATCGCTGCGCAGCCCGACCATCGCCAGAGCGGCGGGATTGATGCTCGTCACGCGCCCCGCGCCGTCGGTGGCGACCAGACCGTCGGACATCGACATGAGGACGGTCTGCAGGCGCGACGCGCTGTCGCGCAGGTCGTCGGTCAGCTGTGCAAGCGAGCCGGTCATCGCGTCGAAGGTCCGCGACAGCGTGCCGACCTCGTCGCTGCTGGAAACGGCAGCACTGGCGGTGAGGTCACCGGCGCGGACCCGCTCTGCGGCAGCTGTCAGCCGCCGCACCGGGTCGACCGTGCGGCGGCCGAGCGCGACGGCGAAGACCGCCGCCAACCCCGTCGCCGCGAGGGCGGTCAGCAGCAGCGCACGGAGCGCATCCTGCTGCGCCGCCGTGGAGGCACTGGCGTCGCGCGAGATCGCCAGCACCGCGATGGTGCCGTCGATGCCCTGCAGCGGCCGGAAGTGCACGGTCGGGCTCGACCCCTCCGCCGGAACGGTCAGTCCGACATCGAGGGGAACGCCCCTCTCGACCTCGCGGCGCTGGTCGATGAGCAAGACCTGGCGTTGCTCGCCGAGCGAACGGTTCGAGGCCACGATCTGGCCCAACGCGATGAGGTGAAAGCCGTAACCGCCGTCGATAAAGTCGTTCTCGGCGTACTTCGGGTCGATCCGCACGCCGTAGACGAATACCGATGCGGGTCGGGCCGTCGGCGTCGGCGCCCCGACTGCCTGTACGACAATTGCCGCCACGGAGGGCGCCGCCCCGGCCAGCCGGACGTAGGTCGGCAGGGCGCGCACCGGTGTCGGCGCCGGCCGGCAGGTGTTGCTCAGCACCACCCGGACCGGGCAGGACGCGGACAGCGCGAGCAGCTCGGTAGCGCTCAGCGGCAGGCTGCCACCGAGGCTGGTGGCCCCGCGCCCTGCCACGACGCTCGCCGCGAAGGTGAGGTGCGTCGTATCGGTCGTCCGCAGGAAGGTGTCGCACAGCGTGCGCCCTCTCGCGCAGACCCCTTGAGCCAGTGTGGTGGACGCTTTGGCCAGCTCCAGCGTGTTTTCCAGGGTCTGCAGCCGGCCCTGCGCCGCCTGCTCGACGAGCGAGGACGCCTGGCGGTCATAGGCCCGTACGACGACCGTGCCGACCACCCCGACCGCCGCGGCAGCCATCACCAGGATGCCCGCGAGGATCGCGGCCACGACCTTGGCGAGCAGGCTGCTGCGCGTCAGACCGACCAGCCCACCGAGGATAAGCAGAGCTCCGGCACCTCGCAGCGACAGCACCAGCGCGGCCGGGTCCGGCCCGTCGTCGCCTCGTGGGCCGAGCAGCGAGGCGACGCCCGTCGCCAGAAGACCCGCGCCGAGCAGGAGCTCAGGCCACCGACGGCCGAAGCGGACGGCGGCGAGCGCGGCGGCCAACCCGGCGACCCCGGCCAATGCGGACGGCACCGGTGCGGCTGCAAGGGGTACGACGAGCCCACCGAGCCCACCGAGCTGCAGCGGCCCGGCCACTTTGTCCGTCGTGCTGTCGCGCAGGGCGCCAAGGGCAAGGGCGCTGGCTAGCAGGAGGGCACCGCCCGCCCGCACGAGGGCCAGCTCGTCAGAGGAGGCGACGCCGAAGCGCAGCGCCGTACTCACGTCGGCAAAAATGAGTACGACGCCGCCGGCCGTGAGCAGCAGCCCTGGTCCCTGACCGCCGCCGCGACGGGCGGCGCGCACCAAACCAGCACCGGCTAGGGCAGTCCAGGCTGCGGTCGCGAGCAGCGCGACCGTTCCCAGGAGCGCGAAAGGGACGCCAGGCTCCATACCGCGAGTCTAGGAGCGGGCGGCTGGGAGCAGGGCGCAACCGCTCCGCATCAACTCGTGCAGGTCGGAGCGGTGCGGCCCGCCCGGAGGTCGGCAAGTGCGGCGACGGCATCGCGCAACGTCGCCACCCGGGCGACAGTCATCCCGGCCGGGATGCGTCCGACCACCTCCGCGCAATTCTCGGCAGGGCTCAGGAAATAGGTGGCGCCGTTGTGCCTGGCGGCAATCAACTTCTGGACGATCCCACCAATGGGACCGACCTTGCCGACGGCGTCGATCTCGCCGGTCCCGGCGATGTGCTTGCCGCCGGTCAGTGAGTCCGGGCTGAGTTTGTCGATGATCCCGAGGGCGAACATCATCCCTGCGCTCGGACCACCGACGTCCATCAGGTTGATGGTGACCTTGGGCAGCTTGG
>JANLPD010000121.1:0-2533 GCA_031367045.1 Frankiales bacterium
GGCCGTGCGCCGATGACCGCCGGCCACCGGCTTGGACCGCCTCTTGACGGTCCCGCCCCCGAGCTCGTGGAGTCGGGCTTTCACCTCGAGAACGCCGACGCACCGCTGCTGCACGCCGGGCTGAACCTGGCCGACCTCGCACACGTGCTCGACCTGCGCGGCCGCGGCGTCATACCTGCCGAGCCGGCCCGGCGGCTTTTGTCACTGCTGCTAGAGGCGCACGAGACAGCCCCCGAGGACTTTCCCTACGACCCGGCGTTCGGGGAGCCCTACAACAGCCGCGAGCGCTTCTTCGCCCAGCGGATCGGCGACGACGCGGGATGGCTGCATGCCGGCCGGCCCCGCCGAGAGGCCGTCCGTATCGCCCTGCGGCTGCACCTACGCGGCCAGCTCTGCGAGCTCATCGACCGCGGTGCGCAGCTGGCAGACACCCTGGCCATGAGCTCCGCGGAGCACAGCCGCAGCTGGCTGCCCGACCAGACCTACCTGCAGCACGCGCAGCCGTCGACGTACGGTCACTACCTGCTGTCGTTCGCCTACCCCGTCCTGCGCGACTGCCAGCGGCTTGTCGACGCCCTCGGCTGGACCAACACCAGCCCGGGCGGTGCGGGCTGCGTCAACGGCAGCCGGTTGCTCGACGACCGCCGACCCATTGCTGAGATGCTCGGCTTCGACGGCGTTATCGAGCACACCCGCGACGCGATGTGGCAGACCGATGGGCTCGTCGACGCGCTGGCGACCGCCACCTCCCTCGTCGGGACGCAGAGCAAGCTGGCCGAGGACCTTGAGATCTGGGCCAGCAGCGAGTTCGACTACGTCACGGTCGCCGACGGCTTCAGCCGCTCCAGCGTCCTCATGCCGCAGAAGCGCAACCCCTACGCGCTGTCGATCATCCGGGGCGCGTCCGGCACCCTGATCGGCCGGCTCAGCGGCTTCCTCGCCGTCATCAAGAGCCCGTCTGCGCGCAGCGACAACCTCATCTACGCCTACGGCGAGGTCCCTCGCGCCCTGGACCTTGCGCTGCGCACCACCCGGCTCACCAACGGCGTAATGCGGACCCTGAAGGTCAACACCGCGCGCATGTGGTCGGCACTGGAGGGTGGCTTCTGCCAGGCGACCGATCTGGCTGAATACGTCATGCAGACGTGCGACCTGGACTACCGCACGGCCTACCAGGTTGTCGGTGTGGCCGTACGCAAGGCAAATGCAGCAGGGCTGCGCGGCATCGACCTCGACGGCGTGATGCTTGACGAGGCTGCGCTCGAGCAGGCCGGGAGGACGCTCGGGCTGACCGGCCGTGACCTGAGCGAGGTTCTCGACCCGCGGCACATCGTCCAGACGCGGACCGCCACCGGTGGCGCGGCGCCGCCGGTGGTCGAACAGATGGCCGCCGACTGCCGTAGGCAGGCCCAGCAGCTCCGGGCCCTGGCCCAGGAACGTCAGGAGCACTTCCAGGCGGCGGAGCGCCGCCTGCTCACAACGTCCTCGGCGCTGGCCGCCGGACCGAACCAGGAGGACACCGCATGACCACCACGCTCCCGTCAGAGGTGAGCGTCGTCAACGTCGGCCTGCCGCTGTTCGCTGAGGCGATCGCGGCCCAGGGACGGCCGGTCGTCCAGGTCGACTGGCGGATCCCGGCCGACGGCGACCCGGTCGCGCTGGCCGCGCTGCGTCGACTGTCCGGACCGCTGACCCGGCAGGTCGATGAGGCCAACGCCGAGGTCCTGCGGCGCCTGGACAGCGGGGTGCCCATGTTGACGGGCCTCCGGTCCGCCTCCGAAGTCGTACCAGGTCTGCAGGGGCGGGCACTCCTGCATGCGGGCCCTGCGCTGGAGCTGGCCGAAGCCTGCGACCCGCTGCGCCGCTCGATGCGCGCCGCTGTCGTGGCGGAGGGCTGGGCCGACGATGTTGACGCTGCAGATGCCCTGCTGGCCGGCGGATCGGTCGAGCTGAGGCCGGCCAACGAATCGGGCGGTGTCGTCCCGATGGCCACCGTGATGGGGCCAACCACCCCCGTCTGGGTGGTTGAGCTCGAAGCCGGCGGCGTGTCGTCCTGGGCTCCGCTGGGACAAGGCTCCGGCGATGTCGCCTGGTTCGGCCGCGACACCGTAGGGGCGGTCGAGCGACTCGTGCTGCTCCGCGAGGCGGTGGCCCCGGTGCTGGCGGAGGCACTGCGCGCCAGCGGACCGGTTGAGGTGCTGTCGTTCGCCGCGCAGGGCGTCGCCATGGGGGACGACGTGCATGTCCGCACCCAAGCCTCGACCAATCTGCTCATCAAGCACCTGCTGCCATCGCTCATGGCCAGTGATGACCCCCGCCGGGTCGAGGTCGGCCGCTACCTGTCGAGCAACCACCTGCTGTTCCTGACGCTGGCGATGGCCTGCGCCCGATCCTTGACGGCCTGGGCCGGCCAGGTGCAGGGGTCGTCGGTCGTCACGACGATGGCCCGCAACGGGACGGCGTTCGGCGCGAAGCTCTCCGGCCACGACCAGTGGTTCTTTGCGCCAGCCCCCATGGTCGGCAGCGCGCTGTT
>JANLPD010000149.1:0-4615 GCA_031367045.1 Frankiales bacterium
GCCAGCAGGCGATCGTCAGGGTCAGCGAGGTCGAGCGGCGTCAGCTGCTCGATGCGGTGCATCCGGTAGGAGATCGTGTTGGCGTGTACCCGCAGCACGCGGGCCGACTGCTTCAGGCTCGCATGCTGACTCAGGTAAACCGACAAGGTCCGGACCAGGTCGAGCTTGTGGGTCGCGTCGTACTCGATCAGTGGTCCCAGCACGTCATCCGCGAACTGCCAGAGTTGGTGCAGGTCGCCGATCTGGAGAAGCAACCGGTAGACCCCCAGGTCGTCGTAGGCGATGACCTCGCCCGCTCGGCCGATCCGCAGGCCGAGGTCGAGGGCATGCTCCGCCTGGCGCATCGCCTGTGGTGCCAGGTCTGGGCGGGCCGTTGGCTCGCTCAAGCCTGACGTCGGTAGGCCAGCACCCCCGCGGCCGCGAACGAGTTCGGCAAGATCGGCGAGCACCCGTGCCGCCGATTTCGAGCGACGCTCCCCAACACTTGGCCCCCCCACTGTTTCGGGCCTGATGGTCACGACATCGTGACCGCGGACCACTACGACACAGTCGCGAGCCGACGCTGCAAACTGCCCGACCAGCTCCTCCAGCGCACGGTGCGCGACGCCGTCAGTGCTGGCGGCGTCATCGCTGGCGGCGTCATCGCCGACGACACTGCTGCGCACGACGCCGATCCGGTAGGGGACACCAGATGGGAGCCCGATCGAAAGTGCCTTGCGGCGGGCATCTTCTGCGTCCAGGAAGTGTCCCGAGACCAACGCGTCGACGACTGCCCCTTGATAGCGCAGGCCGAGGTCGGTGCTCGTGCGTTCATGCGCGAGCGTGAGCGCGAACAGCGTCGCCGCGAAGCTGGCGACCAGCAGGTCGACATCATTTGAAGCAGATGCGCCGCACTTGTCGAGCATCAACAGGTAACCCAGCGACGTGCCGTCGATCGCGATGGGCGTTGCAACGCAACCGTGGGCCAGGAGCCCAGACCCTGGCACCGCGGGGACACGCAGCGGTCGCCGTTCGGCTGCCAGGGCACGCAGCACCCGGACCATGCCGGCGTCATCCGGATTCCAGCTCACCGTGGTCGACGCAGGGCCCTCGGCGCCTTCGCAGGCCCGCAGGCTCAGAGCTGGGTCGAGCAGCACGATCGTCTTGCCCGTCGTTCGGGCAAACACACGCGTCAGCTCCTGAGCATCAGATCCACTCAGTGCGGCGTCTGCGACCTGATCGCAGACCGCGATCATGCGGCGATACACCGAGTTCTGCCGGGACAAGCCGGAGATGACGTCGGGTAGCCGTCCGCGCCCGCGGGCAGGCGGTGTACCCGCGTTTACCGCTAGGCCCGCCTCGCTCCCGTCGTCTTCGGTCATGGTGCCCGCCGGAACCTGCCCAGATCCTCGAGCAACCCGGGCATCCGCGGATCCAGCCGGAGCGGGGCATGCACGAGCACGCCGACCACGAGATCGCGCAACTTGCCGACGACCTCGACGGCACGCCCAGGTGACTCCCCCGCCGACCCCGGACCCGTCGCAACGGGCAGCGGGATCGATCTCTCCGGGAACTCATGGGTGAGCCGGGCGATGGCCGTCGCGTCGTCAAACGGGGCGATTGCCGCTATCACCGGTATGTCGGAGCCGCGCTCCCGCAAAGCCGTCAGCATGTCCTGGGCAGCGGCCAGGTCGTAGATCGCGTCGGTCAGCAGGAAATGGGCACCCGCGCGCATGTTGGCTTCGGCCCGATCCAGTTCCTGGCGCACATCGCTGGCGGCCGTGCAGAGCGTCCCCCCGATCGAGAACTCGGTGCGTTGGTGCATCGTCACGCCTCGCCAGTCGACGCCGTCGTTCAATCCGGCGAGGACCCCGATCAGCCGCACCGCGTCGACCTCCCACAACAGGTCGGGGTCTGGGTAGTCACCCGCCACCAGGGGTGTACCGGTGCGGCAGACAACGACCTGCAACCCCAGGGCGTGAGCGCCGAGCAGGTCGGCTTGCAGCGCGGCAAGGCTTCGATCCGCCGTGTCCATCTGGAAGATGACCTGCGCACCGAGCCGCTCCCGAAGCAGCACCGCGGCCGCCACCGGGCCGACCCCGGCGGCGGGCGGGTCGGGATCGATGATCGCGAGCTGGTCTACGCCGGATCGGCGAACTGCTTTGCCTGAGCAACGAAGGCTGCCACTTCCGGGCCACGGGGAGCACGCATGGCCGCGACGACGCTGAATTCGACCGCACCTGGCCAGCTGGCAAGAGGCGTTAGCCGTTCAGCCGGCGCAACCACTGACAGGACGGAACGAGCCGACTGCTGCCCAGCGGTGTTCGAACGGGGGGCCGGCAACAGATCGGCCACCGCCTTTGCCATGGCGCGGATATGCGCCGGCGTCGTGCCACAACACCCACCGACGATGCCAGCCCCGTTGAGCACGAACTGACGCGCTGCGCCGGCAAAGTAGTCCACGTTGTGCGCATACCGGAGTTGCCGGCCGAGCCGGCGGGGCAGGCCCGCGTTGGGTTGGACCGACACCAGCAGCGAGCAGCCCCGCACCAGCTCGATGACGACCTCCTGAAGCACTGCCGGGCCTACCGTGCAGTTGGCTCCTATCGCAGCCACGTCGAGCTGGCCGAGCACGGTCGCGACCGCCGACGGCTCCTCGCCACCCAAAGTCCGGCCGTCGTCACCGAAGGTCATCTGCGCGATCACCGGGAGGTCGCACTCAGCCACTGCGATCTCCACGGCCTGCGCAAGCGACTCGATGTCGCCGAACGTCTCCAGCACGATCACGTCCACCCAGTCGGCCAAGGCAGAGATCTGCTCACGCAGTGCGGCAGCGCGATCGCTGCGCAGGAGACGAGGGACGAGAGTTGCATTGCTCGGGGGTCCGACGCTTCCCGCGACGACGGCGTCGGTACCGCTGTGCTCGACAGCCTCGCGAGCGAGCCGGGCACCTGCGATGTTGAGCTCGGCCACCCTGGCGTCCAGACCGACCCGGGCGAGTCTTAGCCGGTTGCCGTCGAAAGTGTTCGTCTGCACCATGCGGGCGCCGGCGGCGAGGTAGGCAGCATGCAGATCCCGGACCAGCCCCGGCCGGGTGACATTCAGCTCGGACAGCGAGCGGTCGAGCGGGACACCGGCCGAATGCAGCATCGTGCCTGTCGCGCCGTCACAGACCAGGATCTGCTTCCCCGACAACCAACGCTGTGCCAACGACTCCGACTTGTTCACGTTCACCCCACATCGGTCGGGTGTGGCGCGGGGTGGCTTTGGCGAGCCGACACTCAGGTACCAAGACCACTTGAATCAGACAGACGAGGCTTTCCAACGTACCTCGGAGGTCCATTTCGCGGAACCCTATATCTCGCGCGCGCGAGCATTTGGCTGGGTCAAGGCCGTCCATTGACCGGGCCCCGACGACAGGTCTACGGTCCGCGCCACGGGACAGACGAGTCCAGATCAATGACGTCGTCGAAAGAGCAGCCCGACCCTCAACTCGTAGGAGTGAGCCAATGCCCATCCCCACCGAACCTGTCGGGTCGCTGCCTCGACCCACAAAGTTGCAGGAGGCGATCGCAGCCTACGACAAGAGCGAGATCACCAAGGAGCAGCTCGTCGTCGAGCAGGACGCTGCAGCCAAGGACTCGGTCGAGCGGATGGAAGCGACCGGTACCGGCATCGTCTCCGACGGTGAGCAGCGGGCATCGAGCTTTGCCACCTACCCCCTCGCGGACACCCTCGCCGGGACCGGTCTGGCCGACAACCTCGCGGGCGACGGGCAGTACTTTGCCATCTTCGACGACGGCCACCACCGCCAGCTACCGCGTTTGACCGGCGGGCCGTTTCGCTACAAGACGTTCGCGGCGGACCTGCTCGCCCTGTCCAAGCCCTACGCGACCAAGCCCATGAAGCAGGCCGTCATCGCCCCGTCGATGCTCTACCTGCTCTACCCGCTGAAGGAGGAGCTGCCCGGCTACACCCGTGAGCAGTTCCTTGACGACTTGTGCGACGAGGCGGAGAAAGACATCCGCAAGGCGTTCGCGGTTGGTGCTACCCGCGTGTCGATCGACTTCACTGAGGGGCGGCTAGCCAACAAACGGGATGCCCGCAACCCCTGGACGGGTGAGAACCTGCTACAGACCTTCATCGACCTCAACAACCGGGTCATTGACCGCTTCTCAGCCGAGGAGCGCAAGGACATCGGTATCCACACCTGCCCCGGCGGGGACTGCGACTCAGTGCACAGCAAGGAAGTCGACTACGCCGAGCTGCTGCCGTTGATGTTCAAGATGAATGCTGGCTACTTCCTTATCCAGTTGGCGAGCGAGGATGACAAGGAGCGGGTCTACAAGCTCATCGGTGACAACATCCGGGCCGACGCGAACGGCGTGAAGCAGGTGGCGTTCATCGGTGTGATCGACCCGTTGAACCCGACGGTCGAGACACCTGAGCAGGTCGCGAACGACCTGGTCACGGCGGCGAAGTACATCCCGCTCGACCAGCTCGGCGCGACCGACGACTGCGGGTTCAGCCCCTTCAGCATCGACGTGAAGCCCAAGCACGGTTCGCCCGACTTCGCGCGCGACATCGCCTTCCAGAAGATCACGGCGCGCGAGCAGGGAGCCAAGCTCGCGTCGGA
>JANLPD010000151.1:0-8084 GCA_031367045.1 Frankiales bacterium
CGACGTCGCTGACGAGGTCCGCGACGGCAGCCTGCGAGGCGGGGCGGAACAGGTCAAGGCAGGTGCCGTAGACCAGCACCGCCGGGCACAACAGCCACAGGGGGTGCGCGAGAGCGACGAGCAGCAAGGTGGCCGAGGCTGCTATCAGGCCGCCGACCATCGTCGTACGGCGTCCCACGCGGTCGGCGAGCGAGCCGCCAAGGCCCTGGCTCAGAGCTGAGCCGAGGCCGAAGCAGGTCAGCACCAGGCCGGCCTCGACCGTGGAGAAGCCGCGCGACCGGGTGAGGTAGAGCGCCAGGAACGGGCCGACGAAACTGCCGAGGCGGTTGAGCAGCGTCCCGGTCCAGAGGTACCAGAACGGCCGGGGCAGACCACCGACGCGACGTTGCCAGCGACCGGCCCGGGCCAGCCCGCCGAGCTCCTCCACGGCCTGGGTCACACCACAGCCTCCCGCACGGGGTCGGCTCCGTTGTGACCAGGCCCAGCGGGTTCCTCGGTAGCGTGCGGCCTCGTGACCAGCGACCTCACCCATGAGACCGGGCACGCCCACCTCGCCGACCTACGCGCCCAGGTCGAGAAGGGCGGCGCCGGCAGGTACCACGACGCCAATGCCGCCAAAGGCAAGCTGTTCGCCCGCGAGCGGGTGGCCCTGCTCCTCGACGAGGGGTCGTTCGTTGAAGACGGGCTCTATGCCAACGCGCTCGCCGGCGACCTGCCCGCCGACGGGGTGCTCACCGGCACTGGGTCGGTCGACGGCCGGCCGGTCTGCGTCATGGCCAACGACTCGACGGTCAAGGCGGGCTCCTGGGGGGCGCGGACCGTCGAGAAGATCATCCGGATCATCGAGACGGCCTACCGGACCGGTGTGCCGATGGTCTGGCTGGTGGACTCCGCTGGCGCCCGCATCACCGACCAGGTCGACCTGTTCCCGGGCCGTCGCGGTGCCGGCAAAATCTTCCACACGCAGGTCCGCGCCAGCGGTTCGATCCCGCAGGTCTGTGCGCTGTTCGGCCCGTCGGCCGCGGGCGGGGCCTACATCCCGGCCTTCTGCGACGTCGTCGTCATGGTCGACGGCAACGCCTCGATGTACCTCGGCTCGGACCGCATGGTCGAGGTGGTGACCGGAGAGAGGACCACACTCGAGGCGATGGGCGGCGCAGGCGTGCACTGTAAGGAGTCCGGCGTCGGCCACTTCCTGGTGATGACCGAGCAGGGCGCGATCGCGACCGTTGCGCGCTACCTGTCCTATTTCCCCTCGAACTTCGAGCAGGACCCCCCCGCGGCCGAAGGGGTCGCTGCAAAGGACGTGGACCTGCGGGCCCTCGTCCCGGCGAGTGAGCGGCAGGCCTTCGACATGCGCCGCTACATCAGCGGTCTGGTCGACGAGGGGTCCTTCCTCGAGGTCCACGCCCTGTGGGCGAGGGAGCTCACGATCGGCTACGGCCGGCTCGACGGGCAGGTCATCGGCATCCTCGGCAACAACTCGATGTTCAAGGGCGGCGTGCTGTTCGTGGACACCGCCGACAAGGCGGCCCGGTTCATCCAGAACTGCGATGCCTTCAACGTCCCGTTGCTCTTCCTGTCCGACGTGCCCGGCTTCATGGTCGGGTCTGCGGTGGAGCGCCAAGGGATCATCCGGCACGGCGCCAAGATGATCACGGCGGTGTGCGAGGCCACCGTCCCGAAGATCTCGGTCATCGTCCGCAAGGCCTACGGCGCCGGCCTCTATGCGATGGCCGGCCCCGGCTTCGAGCCGGACGCCTGCCTGGCGCTGCCCACGGCCAAGATCGCCGTCATGGGCGCCGAGGCAGCCGTCAACGCGGTCTACGCCAACAAGATCGCGGCGTTGCCCGCGGGCGCGCGAGAGGCCTTCGTCGAAGCAAAGCGCGCGGAGTACGACGAGGACATCGACATCGTCAGGCTGGCCAGCGAGCTCGTCGTGGACGGCATCGTCGAGCCGGAAGACCTGCGCGGTGAGCTCGTGAAGCGGTACGCCGCGCTGCGCGGCAAGGACCGCTCGTTCTCCCGGCGACGGCACGGGGTGACCCCCGTCTGACCGGCTCCGGCTACGCCTCGCTGCGGGGCTCGCGGTGCGGCTCGGAGCGCGTCTCGGGGACGGCGTGATGGAGCACCGCGAGGGCGGCCGGGTCCCCGTCCTCCGCCGCCTCGCGGACGGCCCCGGGGGCGGCCCACACCCAGCGGTGGTAGCTGTAGAAGCGGAACGTCGTGCCGAGCACGAGCCCGACCCCGTTTGCGGCGACGTTGTCGGCGATCTTGGATGTAAAACCCAGGACGTAGTGCGACAGGCCCAGGCAGGACAGGGCGATGAGCAGTCCGATGACGTTGAACAGGAAGAACAGCCCGTACTCCCGGCGTACGCCCGTCTTCTCGCGGTGCTTGAACGACCAGTGCCGGTTGAGGAAGAAGGCGACGGTCGCTGCCACCAGCGTCGAGGCCACCTTGGAGGTCAGCGGCTTCTCGGTGGTGTGCAGAACGATGTTGAAGATGACGATGTCGACGACGAAGGCGAGTGCCCCGACGACGCCAAACTTGGCCAGCTCGGAAAACAGCGACTCCAGGCGTCGGCGCAGGACGGCCACCAGGCCGGGCGAGGTGGTCGAGATCATCGGGCCAGGCTACCGGGCCGTGGGACGATGGGCGGACCGACCCGAAAGGACCAGACGTGCTCGACACCCGGCTCACCGCTGAGCAGGAGCAGCTCCGCAAGACCGTCCAGGAGTTCGCCCGCGAGGTGGTCGCGCCCGTCGCGGCGCACCACGACGAGACCAAGACCTTCCCGTACGACGTCGTCCGGCAGATGGGCGAGATGGGGCTGTTCGGGCTGCCCTTCCCGGAGGAGTTCGGCGGGATGGGCGGCGACTACTTCGCCCTCTGCCTCGCCCTGGAGGAGCTCGCCCGCGTCGACCAGAGCGTCGCCATCACCCTGGAGGCGGGCTGCTCGCTCGGCGCGATGCCGGTCTACCGCTTCGGCACCCAGGCCCAGAAGGAGCGCTGGCTGCCCGAGCTGTGCGCCGGTACGGCGCTGGGCGCCTTCGGGCTGACCGAGCCGGGTGCCGGCAGCGACGCCGGCGGCACCCGCACGACGGCCGTGCTGGAGGGCGGCCAGTGGCTGATCAACGGCAGCAAGGCCTTCATCACCAACAGCGGCACCGACATCACCACCCTCGTCACGGTGACGGCGGTGACGGGCCGCCTGCCGGACGGCAAGAAGGAGATCTCGAGCATCCTGGTGCCGGTCCCGACGGACGGCTTTACGGCCGAGCCGCCCTACAACAAGGTCGGCTGGCACGCCTCGGACACCCACCCGCTGTCCTTCGACGACGTGCGTGTGCCGCAGGACAACCTGCTGGGGGAGCGCGGCCGTGGCTACGCCAACTTCCTGCACATCCTGGACGAGGGCCGGATCGCCATCAGCGCGCTTGCCGTAGGGGCCGCCCAAGGTTGCGTCGACGAGTCGGTGCGCTATGCCAAGGAGCGGGAAGCCTTCGGTCGCCCGATCGGCCAGCACCAGGCGATCGCCTTCAAGATCGCCCGCATGGAGGCCCGCGCCCACGCAGCCCGGACGGCCTACTACGACGCAGCTGCCAAGATGCTGGCCGGCCTGCCGTTCAAGAAGGAGGCCGCGGTCGCCAAGCTGGTGGCCGGCGAGGCCGCGATGGACAATGCGCGCGACGCCACGCAGGTCCACGGCGGTTACGGCTTCATCAACGACTACCCCGTCGCCCGGCACTACCGCGACAGCAAGATCCTGGAGATCGGCGAGGGCACCACCGAGGTGCAGCTGATGCTGATCGCCCGGGAGCTCGGCCTATGACCTGGCTGGACTTCGACGGGCTGGTCAACGCGCGCGACATCGGTGGCCTGCCCACTGAGGACGGGCGTACGACGCGGTCCGGGGTGCTCCTGCGCACCGACAACCTCCAGGCCCTCAGCCCCTCCGACATCGACCGGCTGGTCGACGAGCTCGGCGTCCGCACGGTGCTCGACCTGCGCACCGACGGCGAGCTGCACCTGGAGGGGCCGGGCCCGCTCGTCGCCCGGCCAGAGGTGCAGCACAAGCACCTGACCCTGATCCCGCACGGCCCGGGCGGCCGGTCGGCGCGGGCAGACGACGAGGCCGACGTCGGCCGCGCGGTCCCCGGGCCGGACGCGCCGGAGGGCGACCTGTCGCACTTCTACGTCGCCTACCTCCTGGACGCGCCGGACAACCTGGCGGAGGCCCTGCGGTCGGTCGGCTCGCCCGGCAGCGGGACCGTCGTCGCCCACTGCGCGATCGGCAAGGACCGGACCGGGGTGGTGATCGCGCTCTCCCTGCGGCTGGCCGGCGTGACCCGCGAGGCGGTCGTCGCGGACTACCTGCTGACGGGCGAGCGGATCGAGGCGGTCCGTGACCGGCTGCTGGCGTCGGACACCTATCGCGACGACACCCTCCCCAAGACCGTCGAGTCGATGCGGCCGAGGGCAAGCAGCATCGAGCGCTTCCTCGATGAGGTGGACCGGCGCTGGGGCGGGCCGGAGGGACTGGGCAAGGCGCTCGGCCTGACCGACGACGAGCTCACAGCGCTGCGGTCGCGGCTCGTCGGCTGAGCGAGCCGCTAGCGTCATGGGCTGTGACCGACGAGGTGGACCGGCCGGCCGCCGTGCGCGCGGCCATGGGCCTTCCCGTCGTCGGGATGGTCGGCGGCGGCCAGTTGTCGCGGATGACCCACCAGGCCGGCATCAGCCTCGGCCTGTCGCTCCGCGTCCTCGCGGACGCCAGCCGGGACAGCGCCGCACTCGTCGCCAACGGTGTGGTTGTCGGCGAGCACACCTCGCTGGCGGACCTGCGCGCCTTCGCGGCGGGCTGCGAGGTGGTGACCTTCGACCACGAGCACGTCCCCGGGTCGCTCATCGAGGCGCTCGAGCAGGACGGCACCCAGGTCCACCCCGGCTCGGTCGCGCTACGGCACGCCCAGGACAAGCTGGTCATGCGCGAGCGGCTGTCCGCCCTCGGCGTGCCGGTGCCGGCCTTCACGCCGGTCGCGAGCGTGGCCGACGTCGAGGGCTTCGCCCGCCACGTCGGGTGGCCGCTCGTGCTGAAGGCGGCCACCGGCGGCTACGACGGCAAGGGCGTCTGGATGGTCTCGTCTGCGCAGGAGGCAGCCGAGGTCCTCGCGAGCGGCGTGCGGCTGCTGGCCGAGCAGTTCGTCCCGCTGCGCCGCGAGCTCGCCGCTGTCGTCGCGCGGTCCCCCTATGGCCAGGCGGCCGCCTGGCCGGTCGTGGAGACCGTGCAGGCGGGTGGGATCTGCGTCGAGGTGGTGGCGCCCGCACCCGGCCTGTCCGAGGAGCTGGCGCTGGCGGCGCAGTCCCTGGCCCTGCGGCTCGCCGACGAGCTCGGAGTGGTGGGCGTGCTCGCCGTCGAGCTGTTCGAGACGGCCGCGGGCATCGTGGTGAACGAGCTGGCCATGCGGCCCCACAACAGCGCCCACTGGACGATCGAGGGGGCGCGCACCTCGCAGTTCGAGCAGCACCTGCGCGCGGTCCTGGACTACCCGCTCGGGGCGACGACGATGACCTCGCCGTGGGTCGTGATGGCCAACCTGCTCGGCGGCGACGTCGACGAGCAGGACCCCGGGCAGCTGGACCGGCGGATGCACATGCTGTTCGCCCGCGACCCCGCGCTGAAGGTCCACCTCTACGGCAAGGAGGTCCGGCCCGGCCGCAAGGTCGGTCACGTCACCGCGCTCGGTGCCGACCTCGACGACGTGCGACGCCGGGCCCGCGAGGGCGCCGACTACCTGAGGAGCGGGACGTGGCCGGACCAGTCGTAGGCATCGTCATGGGCAGCGACTCGGACTGGCCGGTGATGGCGGCAGCGGCCAAGGCTCTGGCGGAGTTCGACGTGCCGCACGAGGCCCATGTCGTCTCGGCCCACCGCACCCCGCGCGACATGCTCGACTGGGGCTCGGCGGCCGTGGGCCGCGGCCTGCTCGTGATCATCGCGGGGGCCGGAGGGGCCGCGCACCTACCCGGCATGATCGCCGCGATGACGCCGCTGCCGGTGATCGGTGTCCCGGTGCCTCAAAAACACCTGGACGGCATGGACTCGCTGCTGTCGATCGTGCAGATGCCCGCGGGCGTTCCGGTGGCGACGGTGTCCATCGCCGGTGCGCGCAACGCCGGGCTGCTCGCGGTGCGGATCCTCGCGACGTCTGACCCGGCCCTGCTCGAGCGGATGGCGGACTTCCAGGCGGCGCTGGCCGACACCGCGCGGGCCAAGGACATCGAGCTGCAGGCCCGCCTCGGCGGCTGAGCTCAGCGAGGTCCGTGCGCCGGCCACTGGATGACGGGGCAGTGGTCCATGACGACCTCGAGCCCGGCGGCCCGTGCCATCGCCGCCGCCGTCTCGTCGACGACGCCCAGCTGCATCCAGACCCCCTTGGCACCTGCCGCCACGGCGTCGGCCACGACCGGCCCGACGAGACCGGACCGCACGAAGCAGTCCACGACGTCGACGCCGAAGGGGACGTCCGCGAGCCGCGGGTAGCCCGGCTCGCCGTGCACCACCTCTGCACGCGGGTGGATCGGGACGATGCGCTTGCCGCGAGCCTGCAGGAAGGCGGCGACCTCGTACGCCGCTCTGCTCTGGTCGTTGCTCAGCCCGACGACGGCCCAGACGTCCTGGCGGAGCAGGCTCTCGATGCTCGACATGGCTAGTTTTTATCTCATCGCGGCCCTATCCCATCGCGCCGAAGCGCTCCCGCAAGCCAGCCAGGTCCTGGCGCCGCTTCTCGTAGGTCGCTCCGATCGAGACGACCGCGACACCGGCCGCGAGCAGCGGCAACCAGCGAGGCAGGGCGGCCGCGTAGGGAGCCAGCAGGTGCAGGGCATCGACCGCGAGCACCCCGGCGCCGAAGGCCAGCGGGGCCTGCAGCCGACCCCGCGCACCCAGCAGCAGGATGGCCAGCGCTGCGAGGCCGAGCAGCAAGGGGCGGGTCAGGTTGTCGTCGGTGAGCGACGCGAGCAGGCTTGGAACCAGGCCCAGCGACAGGCCGGGGCCGTACGCCGGGAACGAGCGCACCGACGGCTCCCTGCGGCGCCGAAGGTGCCCCAGGGTCAGCGCGACGAGGGCGAGCGGGACGACGTAGGGCTCGGGCGCCGTGATGTCGGTGTCGGCCAGCCGGACCCAGGAGGAGGCGGCGAGCAGCAAGGTCCCGGCGTAGGCCACCTGGCGGCGCTCCGGCTGCAGGGCGACCGCGAGTGCCAGCAGGCCGGTCAGGGCCAAGCTCCAGGTGAGCCATCCCGCATCGGTCGCGGTGAGGGCGACGGCGACTCCTGCGGCACCGACAGCGACCGCCTCAAGGCTGCCGCGTCGCATGACCTTCCCAGCGTGGTCCCGCCCGGCGGGGGCCGGTCCGGTGCGGGCCAGCAGGGCGGCCCCGCCGACGAGCAACGCCGGGGCAACGAGCAGCAGGGCGCCGATCTGGTCGCTGGCCAGGTCACGGGCGGCCCCGGCGGCGGCCAGCTCGCTCGTGGCAAGGGCGGCGGCGAGGGCCGAGCAACCGGCGACGGCCTCGCGGGCCAGGGGTCGCAGCGACACCGCGGTGAAGGCGGCCGCCGCGAGGGGTAGGACCACCAGCGTCGCCGTCTGGTCGGCGAGCGCCCAGCCACAGGCGATGAGCAGGGCACCGGTGCCGGCGCCGACCGCGGCCAGGCGGAGATCGCTGCGCTGCACGACGGCGGCCCCGACGAAGGCGGCGACGCCGACGACGAGCAGCAGGGCGAGAGCGGCCGAGAAGGAGGTCGCCAGCCCCAGCGGCAGCAGCACCGCCGAGACGACCACCAGCACGGCCGCGGGTGGCAGCGCCGCGGTGAGCCGCTGCAGGGCTGCGCCGGCCCCGATCACGACGGCGGCGGTCGCCGCCAGGACGACCAGGGTCACGACCGTGCCGCGCCACGCCTCGTTGGGGGTGAGGGCCTCGCGGGCGCCGAGACCGGTGGCGACCGTCCACGGGTCGGCCAGCCACGAGAAGGGCAGCAGCAGTGCTTCCAGCACGGGCTTGGCCTGCGAGGCGGTGGCGCCG
>JANLPD010000213.1:0-1684 GCA_031367045.1 Frankiales bacterium
GTGGCCTGCTGCCGCTGCTGCTCGTCGCACTGCCCTGGACCAGGACCGTGAAGGGCATGGTCACCGCAGCTTTGCTCGTGGTGCCGATGATGTGGCTCAAGCGGATCCTCATGGTCGTCGGACCGGCGACCTACGACACCATGACCGGCGGGTTTGGCAGGTACCACTACACCTGGGTCCCCGTCTCCATCACCCTCGCCGCGACCGCAGCGATCCCGCTGCTGCTCATGCTGCTCTTCCGCGTCGTGCCGATTCTGTCCATGAGATCGAGGAGATCCAGGAGGCCGAGGCCCTGGCGACGACCCCTCAACCAGTCAGCGAGTCGGCCGTTCCTGAGGGTCGCGACGCCAAGCTGGCCGGCGCGCCGGGCACGGCCCACCGCGTCGCCGGCGCGACGGGCGTCCTGTTGCTGGTGGCTCTGCTGGGCATGTTCGGCGTGGGTACGGCCAAACCAGCCAGTGCCGCGACGGCCCAGATCTTGTCGGCGAGCGCGTCGATGGCACTTGTCAGTGCGCCTTCGAAGGCAGACAAGATCACCATCAACGGCGTCGAGAATGGCGGGCTGATCCAGCTCACTGCGACGCTCACCGGTCCTGGCAGCCACCCTGTGGCCAAGGCGGACGTTGCGTTCTCGTTCTCCACCAGGGAGTTCGGCACCCCCGCTCGGCTCGTCCCGCTCGGCTCGGCCACCACCGACAAGGCCGGCATCGCCCGGCTGACGCTCGGGGGCGACGCCGACCACCTGTACAAACCCACAGCCAAGGGGCTGCAGGAGTTCTTCGCCACCTACACCGCCACGGCGGACGCCAAGCCGATCACGTCCAGCACCACCGTCAACGTGACGGTCGCCCGGTCCGCATACCACCCTGCCCCCGCCAAACCGCTGGCCGGCGTCGGCAACGTCATGGTCATTGTTCTGTTCTCCATCGTGGCCGCTATCTGGGTCACGCTGATCACCCAGATCTGGCGGGTCCGCCGCGTCACACGCCGCCTCCAGGAGCCGACAACAAGCCCGGCCTAAGGGTGCAGGATGGAGTCATGAACCCATCGCAGGACGAGCAGCAGGGCTCCACGGACGAGGGCAAGTCACATCGCGTCGTCGTCGTCACCCAGGACGGCATGGGCATTGCCGACTCGCCCGGCGAGGGCGAAGCGGTCAGCAACCCCGCCGATCAGATAGAGCAGCCGGCCAAGGTCATGCGCATCGGGTCGATGATCAAGCAGCTGCTCGAGGAGGTCCGCAGCGCGCCGCTGGACGAGGCCGGTCGCACCCGGCTCGCCGAGATCCACCGTCGCTCGATCACTGAGCTGGAGCAGGGCTTGGCTCCGGAGCTGATCGAGGAGCTTGAGCGAATCACGTTGCCGTTCAACGACACAGCGCCCTCCGACGCCGAGCTTCGGATCGCGCAGGCCCAGCTCGTGGGCTGGCTAGAAGGACTGTTCCATGGCATCCAGGCTGCGCTTTTTGCCCAGCAGATGGCGGCCCAGCAGCAGCTGCAGAACATCCGCAGGGCGCTCCCGCCGGGCCACTCCGGCGCTGAGGCCGGCTCGGGCCCCGACGCCAATGGGGGTTTTCCGGGCCGCCCGGTCTCGTCCGACGGCGGGCCGACGGGGCAGTACCTCTAGAACCGGCACAAGTCAGAATCCCTTGCCGGGGTTGAGGATTCCAGCCGGGTCCAGGGCG
>JANLPD010000262.1:0-8699 GCA_031367045.1 Frankiales bacterium
CCCCGGACGGGTCCCGTACGGTGCGCGTGGCCAGGTCCAGGTGGCGCTGCCCGAGGGTGAGGACCGGAGCCTGGTCGCGATGGCGGCGCAGCAGCGCCCGCAGGCGTGCGAGCAGCTCGCTGACCTCGAACGGCTTCGCCAGGTAGTCCTCGGCGCCGGCGTCCAGCCCGTCGACCCTGTCCTTGGTCGACCCGCGGGCGGACAGCACCAGCATCGGCGTGAGCACCCCTCGTCCGCGTAGCCGCCCGATCAGGTCCAGTCCCTCGACGGCAGGCAGGCCGCGGTCGATGAGCATCACGTCGAACGCCCGGGTCAGGCCCAGGTGCAGGCCGCGCTGGCCGTCGGGGGCGACCGTGACGGCATAGCCCTCAGCGGCCAGCAGCCGCTCCAGCAGCGCTGCCAGGGCGCGATCGTCCTCCACGACCAGCACCGAGCGACCCGCTCCGCTGTCGCTCATCCTGACAGTCTGTCGTCACCGCGTACGGCGCTGCCGCTCCAGCCGGGCGTGCTCGACCGGCCACCCGCGGCGTCGATACGCATCGCCTGGTAGCAGGAGACGGCTTCGATGAGCTCCAGTGCCTGGTCGCCCGCGACGAACGCTGGTGTGGCAAGCACGTCTGCCGTCTCCAGCGACGGGCCGATGACCGTCACCGAGGCCACCGCGACCGCCGCGCGCCCGGACCGGGGGTCATAGACATGCTCCCCGCGGGCCGCGGTGCCGCTCGTGGCCACGCCGCCGCCGGTGCAGGACACCGAGTCGGCCACCCGCCCAGGGCTTAACGGGTCCTGGATGCCCACGATGAAGGGCACTGCGCTCGGACACACCACGGCGACGTCGCCGCCGGCGTTCAGGCACCAGTCCACACCGGGGACAGCCGCCAGGTGGCGGGCGGCCCGCTCGACGGCCCAGCCCTTCACCAGACCGGACGGGTCCCAGCGCCCGTCCGGGCGGACCGGGTCGAACAGCCCGCCGGTCAGCTCCTTCGCGCGATCGCACCGGAGGGCAACCTCCTGCACCAGCTCGTCGCAGTCCGCCAGCGCCAGCTCGCCGCGCACCAGAGCGCTGACGATGCTGTCCGGCCGGTACGGCGAGAAGGCCGCATCCATCTCGACGAGCTCGGCGAACACGGCGCGCACCGCCGCCAGTGCGGCTGGCTCGTGCGCCGCCGTCCCGCGGGCGAGCACGCTGATCGGCAGGCCCATGATCTGCTCGACCCAGCTGCGTCGCGGGGCGGGCGGCGCAGGCGTGGTGGGCAGGCGTGCCATCGCCGCTTATCCCTCTTCCGCTGAGCAGTCTGCTCACGGTACCGGGACCTCTCAGGGACCGTCAGGGGCGCTGCGAGGGTGTGTGGGCGAGGTCACCCCCGTAGTGCTAGCAGACCGCTTGCAACTGCTAGCAGTGGTGTCTAAAGTGTCCGGAAGATGAGTATCGACAAGGACGCGACCGGACCCGTGGCGGCAGTGCGCCAGCTCGGGGACTTCATCCGCGACCAGCGCCGCAGCTCGCAGATCTCCCTGCGCCAGCTGGCCAAAACGGCCGGTGTCAGCAACCCGTACCTCAGTCAGATCGAGCGGGGGCTGCGCAAGCCCAGCGCAGAGATCCTGCAGCAGATCGCCAAGGGGCTGCGGATCTCGGCCGAGGCGCTCTATGTGCAGGCCGGCATCCTCGAGCAGCGCGAGGCCGGCGGAGCGGTGGCCGATTCGGTCGCCGGCGATGACGGCTTGAGCGAGCGACAGAAGCAGGTGCTGCTCGAGATCTACGACAGCTTTCGCAAGGAGAACACCGCAGCCAACCAGCCGCCGCCGTCACCGCCCCAGCCACCACCACATAAGAGCCCGCGGGCCACCCCCGTGGACAAGACCCCAACCGCCCAAGGAGGCACCCCATGAGCGTCAACACCCCCGTCAAGAAGACCAGCAGTAGCCGCTTCACCCTGAAGAGCCTGCCGATCTTCGACAGCAGCCTGTCCGCCGATCTCGCCAGGAAGCCGCTGTTCGCCGTCGTCGGTGTCGCGGACCTGGCCATCGAGCAGGTCAAGGACGTCCCTGCTGACGTCACCGCCGAGGCCAAGAAGGTCCAGGCCCGCCTGAGCAAGACGCTGCCGATCCAGGTCAAGGGCCTGCGCAGCACCGCAGCGAGCAAAGTGAACGAGGCCACCACGAAGGCGACCGACGCCTACAGCAAGTTCGCGGTCCGTGGCGAGAAGCTGGTCACCCAGATCCGTCGCCAGCCCGCGACCGAGGCTGCCATCGCCGAGGGCAAGGCTGCCGTGAAGAAGGCCGAAGCTGCCGCCACCGCGGCCAAGAAGTCGCTCAAGGCCGGCGAGCGGGCCGTCGAGGACGCAGCAGCCAAACTCGGCTAGGCGAGCATCGGGCAGACTGATCTGGTGCTGCTGCCCTCGTTGGCCAACCCGTCCAACCTCTTGCTGTTCGGCCTTGGGCTGGGTCTGCTGGCCCTGAAGGTCTGGGCGCTCGTGGACGCCATCACCCGGCCGGCGCCGGCGTTTGTGGCCGCCGGAAAGCAGACGAAGGTCATCTGGGTCGCGATCCTGGCCGTCGCGGTCGTCCTGGGTGGCATCGGCGTCCTTGGCATCTTCGCCATCGTCGGCACGATCGCGGCGGTCGTCTACCTCGTAGACGTGCGCCCTGCGGTCGCGGGCACCCGGTCCGGGGGGCGGTGGGGCTAGCCCCACCGCTAGCCCTGGTCCATCAGGCGTGGATGTCGGCGGACGGGGTAGGCCCGGGCACGGCCGCGGATGAGGTAGGCCGTACGAAGGGGGGGATCGTGGCGGTTTCCACGCCAGCTCCTGTCGACGACCAGTTCGCCAAGCCGCAGCTGTTCTGGCTCAGGCTCAGCAAGGTCGAGCAAGGCCACGTCGTCGATGCCTACACCTTCAAGCTCGGCAAGGTGCTCGAGCAGGCGGTCCGGCAGACAATGCTGGCAAATCTCGCCAATATCAACGGGGACCTGTGTGCCCGCGTCGCATGCGGTCTCGGGCTGCCGCCGCCTGGCAGCTCACCGGTGTCGGCTCAGCAGTTCCCGATCGCGGGTCGCAGCCAGGTCGGGTCTGCCGATGCCGATGCCGAGTCCGGTGTTGCCGGTATGGCGGCGCTGCGGGTGGCATTGCTGGCCGAGCGGGTCCGGGTCCGGGCCCGCGCGAAGCGCGGCAACGGGCTGGGCTCGCGCACTGACGAGCAGCTGGTGGAGCGGATGCTGGGCGATGCCATCCGGCGACTGAGGTGTGAGGCCCGGCTCCGGCGACACCGCCGGTAGTTAGGTGTCCGGGGCGGGTCATTCCAGCGGGCAGCGCCGCGCTACCGCGAGGGGGGAGCCTCGTGCACGTGCTCGGGGGCGATATCAGCGGCCGACTCCTGACCCACATGCACGAACACCAGGGCCAGGTCGTCGTTGCCGCGTAGGGCCTCGGTCTCGCCGTTGGCTTCATAGATGTCGAGCAGGCCCGGGGCGGCGCTTGCAGCCAGCATCCGGCGAACTCCCTCGTCGACCTCGGTCGACTCCCCGTTGCGGCTGCCGCCGCGCAAGACCACCAGCTCATGAGTCATGACGGGTCCCTACCCGTGCGCGTGGCGACGTACCCCGGCGGGATAATTTACCCCGTTTTGACGAATTTGACACGACACGGCAAGCGATCTGGCTCCGCCCCGCCCGTCACCCGGTGCCTGCGTGTTCGTTGTCCCCGGTGTCGCCAGACCACCCCACCGAGAGGCCCACCGATGACGCAGATCGCCACTGTGACCAGCGAGCTCGAGGTTCGCCTGGTCGTGCCGGGTGGTCCGGCGCTGCCCGTCGTTGCCGTCCTCTGCTACGCCGCCGACGACCCGTGGGCGGTCCGGGTCGGCTTCCACACCGGCGGTGAAAACGAGGGCATCGTGGAGTGGATGTTCGCCCGTCAGTTGCTCACCGACGGGGTCGAGAGCGCCATCGGTGAGGGCGATGTCCGCGTCTGGCCCTCCCTGCACGACGGCGCGCGCCTGGTGAACCTGGCGGTGGACAGCCCGTCGGGCGCCGCGCTGTTCGAGATCGATCGGAATCTGCTGGTGGAGTTCCTGCAGCGGACCTACCTGGCCGTGCCGACCGGCAGCGAGGGCGAGGTCGTCGACCTCGAGGCCGAGCTTGCTCTGCTGCTCGGTGACCGACCAGTCTGAACGCGGGCGCCGCGGGTCGTTTCGTCGCTCAGACCTGCTCCATGCCGGCCGTCAGATCGAGGTCGTCGGGTGCCTGCCCGGGGGTCCTCCACACCAGAAACGCCTTGCCGAACTCGACGTGCAGCTCGTTCGCCCGCAGCACCATCTGCTGGTAGGTCAGCTCGAACGCCAGCCCGTCACGGGCTTTGATGGCGGCCGCCACCGGAGCCCAGTCCGTGCGCAGGTAGTCAGTCATCGCCGGGTCGTACTTCGGCCGGCTGTCGACGGACAGCTGCAGCTGCTTGGCGGCGCTCTTGGCAAAATAGGCGGCGAGCGGCCAGTTGCCGGCTCGCGCCGCGTAGTACATGCGGTGCACACGCGGACCGACCTCGGCCATGAGCCGGTCCATCCCGGGCTGCTGGCGGGCCAGCTCGTCGATCGTCAGGTCGCGCTTTCCGTTGCTGACGACGTGGGTGTGCGCCGGCATCGGCTCCAGCGTTGGCGGCTCGCTCATGGGCACATCCTCACGCACCCTTGTCGACGCCGGCCACCGATGACCAGCTGACGGTCAGCTCGCCGAGCCGGCACCGGCGGACGTCCTTGCCGTCCCACGCGAGCGCCTGGCACGTCGCGACCCAGCGCTGCCGGTTGCCGAAGGGGGCGCAGGACGCGGAGCGGGCCCAGGCGTCGTCGAGCCGGGCCATCAGCTCGTACACCGGCTGGCCGGGGACGTTGTGGTGGATGAGGGCCTTGGGGAGGCGCTCGGCCAGCTCGCTAGGGGCGTGCAGGCTGGGCAGGTGGGCGGCGAGGGTCAGCGTCTGCGGGCCGTCGGCGGCCACGGCCACCCAGGCGGCGCGGCGGCCGACCTCGTCGCAGGTCCCCTCCACCAGCAGGCCCCCGACCTCGAGCCCGGCCCGCAGCCGGGTCCAGGCCTGGCTGGCGGCCTGCTCGTCGTACTGCCTGAGGACGTTGAAGGCCCGCACCACCAGGGGGCGCAGGCCGGCGAGCTCGAACCCCCCGCGGCGAAAGGACAGCCCGTCGGCCGTCGCGGGCTGGGCGGCAGCAACGCGCTCGGCGTCGATCTCCAGGCCCACCACCTGTGCGTCGGCGCGTATCTCGCGCAGCCGCCGGTGCAGCTCGACCGTCGTGACGGGCGTGGCGCCGTAGCCGAGGTCAACGACAAGGGGCGGCCGCTCGCTGGCGCGGAGCAGGTGGCCGTGGACCGCGACGAGCCACCGGTCCGCGCGGCGCAGCCGGTTGGGCGCGGTGGTCCCGCGGGTCGGCAGCCCGAGGGTGCGGGCGCGTCCCGCGGCGTACCGCTTCACCTGAGCCATCGCACTCCATTCCCCTTTCGTCCGCTCGGCCGCCGCGTGGGGGTGTCCCCTTCGGCGGACGCTAGGGGGTGGCGGGGGTGATGACAGGGCGGCGGGCGACCTTGTGGGCAGCGGCCTGCTGGCGTGGGGTGACCTGGACGACGTCGATGTTGACGTGGGCCGGCCGCGACGCCACCCAGGCGATGACGTCCGCGACGTCGTCGGCGGTGAGCGCGTCGACCCCGGCGTAGACCGCAGCCGCGCGCTCGGCGTCCCCGGCGAACCGCACGAGCGAGAACTCCTTCGTCGCGACCATCCCCGGTGCGACCTCCGAGACCCGGATCGGCTGGTCGACCAGCTCGAGTCGCAGCACGTCGCGTACGGCGGCGAGCGCGTGCTTGGCTGCCACGTAGCCGCCGCCCCCCTCGTACGCCCAGCGCCCGGCCGTCGAGCCGGTCATGACGATGTGGCCCCCGTTGCCGGCGACCAGGGCGGGGAGCAGGGCCTGAACCACCCGGACGGTGCCGAGGACGTTCACGTCGTACGTCCTTGCCCAGGTGTCTGCGTCCGCGGACGCGATCGGCGCCAGGTCGAAGGCGCCGCCGGCGTTGGCCACCAGCAGGTCGACGGACGGGCAGGCGTCGGCGAGCTCGGCGACCGAACGGGGGTCGGTGACGTCGAGCGACTGTGCCCGGATGCCCGGCACCTCGGCCGCCAGGGCGGCCAGGAGGTCGAGCCGGCGGGCCGCCGCCACCACCTCCCACCCGTCGGCCGCGAGCCGCCTGGCGGTCGCCGCTCCGATCCCGCTGCTCGCACCGGTCACGACTGCTGTCCCTTTGATCGTCACGATCGGGAAGTCTGCCCCCAAGGTGCGGGTTGGGCTCGTCAGGGCAGACTGTTCCTGAAACGGAGGTGGCGCCCGCATGTCCCTGGCACGCCAGAGCCCGAGCAGGTTGCGCACGACCCGGCCCCGCCGGGTCGCTGTGCTGTCGGTGCACACCTCCCCCCTGCACCAGCCCGGGACGGGCGACGCCGGCGGCCTGAACGTCTACGTCGTCGAGACCGCCAAGCGCCTCGCCGGGCTGGGCGTCGAGGTCGAGGTCTTCACCCGGGCCACCTCGAGCGACCTGCCGCCCGTCGTCGAGCTCGCGCCGGGCGTGACGGTGCGGCACCTCACGGCCGGTCCGTTCGAGGGATTGTCCAAGGAGGACCTGCCGAGCCAGCTCTGCGCGCTCACCTCGGGTGTCCTACGGGCCGAGGCGCAGCACGAGCCCGGCTGGTACGACGTCGTGCACTCCCACTACTGGCTGTCCGGCCAGGTCGCCTGGCTGGCATCGGAGCGCTGGGGCACCCCGCTCGTGCACACCGCCCACACGCTGGCCAAGGTCAAGAACCTCTCGCTCGCCGAGGGCGACGACCCCGAGCCGCTGCGCCGCGTGGTCGGCGAGGAGCAGGTCGTGGCCGCCGCCGACCGGCTCGTCGCAAACACCGAGACCGAGGCACGGCAGTACATCGAGCTGTACGCCGCTGACCCGTCGCGCGTGGTCACCGTCGCCCCGGGCGTGGACCTCGAGCACTTCCGTCCCGGCGAGGCCTCGGGCGCGCGCACCCGCCTCGGCGTCCCCCCCGACGCCGTCGTGCTGCTGTTCGTCGGGCGCCTGCAACCGCTGAAGGCGCCCGACGTCCTGCTCCGGGCCGCGGCGCGGCTCGTCGCGCGCCGCCCCGACCTGCGCGACCGCCTGGTGGTCGTCGTCGTGGGAGGGCCCAGCGGACACGGTCTCGACCCGTCCTCGCTCCACCTGCTCGCCACCGACCTCGGCATTGCCGACCTGGTGCGCTACGAGCTGCCATCCGCTCCGGACCGACTGCGCGACTGGTACGTCGCGGCGTCCGTCGTGGCGGTCCCATCCCACAACGAATCCTTCGGTCTGGTCGCCCTCGAGGCCCAGGCGTGCGGTACGCCGGTCGTCGCGACCGACGTCGGGGGGCTGCGCACGACGGTCCGTGACGGCGTCAGCGGACTGCTCGTCCCCGGCCACGACGCACTGCAATGGGCCTGCGCCCTGGAGCAGGCGCTCGACTCGCGCGCCGCGCTCTCGCTCGGTGCCGTCGAGCATGCGGCCGGGTTCTCCTGGGGGGCCACGGCCGACGGCCTGCTGAACACCTACCGGGCGGCGATGGGGCGGGTCGCGACCGAGCGCCTCGCGGTTGCCCGGTGACCCGGTTGCCCCGGTGACCCGGTTGCTCCGTGACGCGGTGACGCGGTGACGCGGGAGCAGATTGCCGCGGCCGCAACCATCCAGGCCGCCCTGGACGACGTCGGCCTGAGCTACACCTCGCCCGGTGCGGGCCAGTTCTTCGTCACGCTGCCCGGGACACACAAGCTGGCCACCATGTGCTGGCTCGTGGTCGGCCAGCACGCGCTGCTCGTCGAGGCTTTCATGTGCCGCAAGCCCGATGAGAACCTCGCGGAATTCCAGTCCTTCCTGCTTCGCCGCAATGCGCGGATGTTCGCCGTGGCCTTCTCGACCGACAAGGCCGGTGATGTCTACCTCGTCGGACGGCTGCCGCTCGCCGGCATCAGCGCCGCCGAGATGGACCGCGTCCTGGGCTGCGTCCTGCAGTACTCCGACGAGTCGTTCAACCCGCTGCTCGAGATCGGCTTCGCCTCCTCGATTCGACGGGAGTGGGCGTGGCGGCAGAAGAACGGCGAGTCCACGGCCAACCTCGCCGCCTTCGCGCGGTTCGCCGATCCCGACCGCTGACCTCAGAAGCGGGCGCGGCGCGGCTTGACCAGTGACTACTGGGTGGCGAGGACCGCCGCTCGGTGACTTCCTGGGTGGCAGCGACCGATTTGCCGGTCGAAACTGTCTCGGCTGCCCAGGAAGTGCGCGGGCCCTGCCCGCGAGGCCTGCTGATCTGACAGGGAGCCGTCCAGTACGCACGAGCTACCTGGAACACTCGCCGCATGGCAACACTGGTGCTGCTCCGCCACGGCGAGAGCGAATGGAACAACAAGAACCTGTTCACCGGCTGGGTCGATGTCGACCTCACCGAGCTCGGCGAGGAGCAGGCTCGCCTCGGCGGGCGGCAGCTGCGCGAGTCGGGGCTCCTGCCGACCGTCGTGCACACCTCGCTGCTGACCCGCGCGATCCGCACCGCCGACCTCGCCCTCGACGCGGCCGGGCGCAGCTGGCTCCCGGTCAAGCGGCATTGGCGGCTCAACGAGCGGCACTATGG
>JANLPD010000321.1:0-4598 GCA_031367045.1 Frankiales bacterium
TTGAGCCCACCAGCGGCAACACCGGCGTGGGTCTAGCGATTGTAGCCAACAAACGCGGCTACAAGTGTGTCTTCGTCATGCCGGACAAGATGAGTGCCGAGAAGATCGCGGTGCTTCGGGCCTACGGCGCCGACGTCGTGATCTGCCCGTCCGCCGTCGACCCGTCGCACCCGGACTCCTACTACTCGGTCTCCAAGCGGCTCGCCGCCGAGACGCCAGGCGGCTGGAACCCCAACCAGTACGCCAACCCGCTCAACCCGGAGGCCCACTACCGCTCGACCGGGCCCGAGATCTGGCGGCAGACCGACGGCCTGATCACCCATTTCGTGGCGGGTGTCGGCACCGGCGGCACGATCAGCGGCACCGGCCGCTACCTCAAGGAGGTGTCCGACGGTCGGGTCCAGGTGATCGGCGCCGACCCGGAGGGCTCCGTCTACTCCGGCGGCACCGGCCGGCCCTACCTCGTCGAGGGCGTCGGCGAGGACTTCTGGCCGGAGACCTACGACAAGTCCGTGGCCGACCGGATCATCGCCGTCAGCGACCGCGACTCCTTCCTCACCACCCGTCGGATGGCCCGCGAGGAGGCGCTGCTCGTCGGCGGCTCGTGCGGCCTGGCGGTGGCCGCCGCCCTGCGCGTCGCCGAGGAGCTCACCGAGGACGACGTCGTGGTCGTCCTGCTCCCCGACTCCGGGCGTGGCTACCTGTCCAAGATCTACAACGACGAGTGGATGACCGACTACGGCTTCCTCACCCCGGACGACTCACAGCCGCTCGTGCGCGAGGTGCTGGCCCGTAAGGGCGCCGCGCTCCCTGCACTGGTTCACGTGCACCCCGAGGAGACCGTGGGCTCGGCCATCTCGATCCTGCGGGAGTACGGCGTGAGCCAGCTGCCGGTCGTGAAGGAGGAGCCGCCCGTCATGGCTGCCGAGGTCATCGGTGCGGTGCACGAGCGCGACCTGCTCGACGCCGTGTTCGCCGACCGGGCCGCCCTCGACGCGCCGCTCGGCCGGCACATGAGCCCGCCCCTGCCCACCGTCGGCGGCGGCGAGCCGCTGTCCGTCGCGATGTCAGCCCTCGAGATCATCGCGGCCCTGCTGGTGTTGGACGACGGCAAACCGGTCGGCATCCTGACCCGCTCCGACCTGCTCGGCTTCCTGTCCCACGGCTGAGCGGCTCAGCTGTCCGTCTTCAGGGCGAAGCGCGCGAAGTGCGGCACGGTGAAGGCCACCGTCCCGCGCTGCTCGCTGTAGATCAGCCCCTTGCGTCGTAGCGTGTCGCGCGCCGGGCTCAGGCTGGTGGCCCGCCGGCCGAGGTGGCGCGCGACCTCGGCGGTGGCGACCGCGCCGTCCTGCCCGTCGAGCAGCTCGGCCATGGCGAGCAGGTAGGACCGTTCGGCCGGAGTGGCGCGGTCCCACCTGGAGCCGAAGAAGCCGGTGGCGAGCTCGGCGTCGGCCTCGCGGCGGCCGGCCTCGACGTCATCGCGGCCGATCGGGTCCAGCGGGGCCGCGTCCCAGGCTGCGGAGCCGTACGCCTGCAGGAAGTACGGGTAGCCGTCGGCAGCGCGCAGCAGCGCCGCCAGGCCGTCGGCGGTGAAGCGCACGCCTTCGCGTTCGGCTGGAGCCGTCACGGCCAGCGAGGCGGCCACCGGGTCGAGTCGGTCGACCGAGCGGTAGCTGAACAGCCGCTCGGCGTAGCTCTTGGCTGCGGTGAGCACCGCAGGCAGGTGTGGCAGCCCGGCGCCGACGACCAGCAGCGGCGAGCCCGCCTGGCTGACGTCGTGCACGGCCGCGCACACCGCCGACAGGTCCGGTGCCGGGGCGTCCTGCAGCTCGTCGAGGAACAGCGCGATCCCGGTGTCGTGGTCGGCGGCGAGCAGGGCGGCGTCCGCGAACAGCTCCACGAGGTCGATCTCCAGGTCGCCCGAGTCGGCCCGCCCCCGGGTGGCCTCGACGTCCAGCCCGACCGCCCAGCCGCCGTCGGGACCGGCCGTCAGGCTGAACGCCTTAAGCACACCCCAGAAGCCACGCACCCGGTCGGCAGCCCGGCGACGGGCCGAGAGCTCCCTGGTGGCGGTGAACAGCGCGGTGGCTATCGGCCGGCGCAGCCCCTGGTCGAGCCGGGCCTCCAGCTTGCCGGTCGCCCAGCCGCTGTCGATGGCCTGGGAACGCAGCTCGTTGAGCAGGACGGTCTTGCCGACTCCGCGCAGGCCGGACAGCATGAGCCCCCGGCCGGGCCGCCCGGCGGAGAGCCGGTCCACGATGACGCCGAAGGCCTCGAGCTCGGCTTCCCGGCCGGCCAGCTCGGGTGGTCGCTGGCCCGCGCCGGGGGCGTACGGGTTGCGCCGAGGCTCCATGTCTCGGATTGTATAAGGCTTTCTAGCGTAAGTGCTACACATCGCCCGACAATGCTAGACAGATCGCCGTAGGGTGCTGGGATGAACAAGCCCGAGACCTCTGACCGCTGGGCCGGCGCCGGCTTCGAGACGCTGGCGATCCACGCGGGACAGGACCCCGACCCCACGACAGGGGCTGTGGTGGTGCCGATCTACCAGACCTCGACGTACGTCCAGAGCGAGGTCGGCCAGCACCAGGGCTATGAGTACTCGCGGAGCGGCAACCCGACGCGCACGGCCCTCCAGACCTGCCTCGCCGCTCTGGAGGGCGGCCGGACCGGCCTTGCCTTCGCGAGTGGGCTCGCGGCCGAGGACTGCCTGCTCCGCACGGTGGCGCAGCCCGGCAGCCACGTGATCATTCCCGCCGACGCCTACGGCGGCACCTACCGCTTGTTCGCCAAGGTGCTCCAGCGCTGGGGCGTCACCCACACGCCCGTGCCGCTGGGTGACCTGGCGGCGGTCAAGGCGGCGGTGCGGCCCGAGACGGTCCTGATCTGGTGCGAGACCCCCACCAACCCACTGCTTTCGGTCGCCGACATCGCGGGGCTGGCCGGCATCGCGCACGACGCCCGGGCCCGGCTCGTGGTGGATAACACCTTCGCAAGTCCCTACCTGCAGCAGCCGCTCGCCCTCGGGGCGGACGTCGTCGTGCACTCCACGACGAAGTACCTCGGCGGCCACTCCGACGTCGTCGGGGGCGCGCTCGTCACGGCTGACACAGGGCTGGGGGAGGAGCTGGCCTACCACCAGAACGCCCTCGGCGCGATTGCCGGCGCCTTCGACGCCTGGCTGGTGATGCGCGGCGCGAAGACGCTCGGGGTCCGGATGGACCGCCACTGCGCCAACGCCCAGCGGGTCGTCGAGCTGCTCCAGGCCTCCGCCAAGGTGTCCCGCGTGCTCTACCCCGGATTGGCGGAGCACCCCGGTCACGACGTCGCCGCGAAGCAGATGAAGGACTTCGGCGGGATGGTCAGCTTCACCCTCGCCGGCGGTGAGCCGGCGGCCCTCGAGGTCTGCCGGCGGACCCGGGTGTTCACGCTCGGCGAGTCGCTCGGCGGCGTCGAGTCGCTCATTGAGCACCCCGGCCGGATGACCCATGCCAGCGTGGCGGGCTCGCAGCTCGAGGTGCCCGCCGACCTCGTCCGCCTGTCCGTGGGCATCGAGAGCATCGACGATCTCCTTGGGGACCTCACCCAGGCGCTGGCCGGCGGCTGACCCCCGCAAGCAGGCCCAGCCGGATCACGACGTGCGGACCGATCTCCGGGGCCTCCCATGCCTCGCCCCACGTCGTGAAGCCGGCTCGCTCGTAGAAGGCGAGCGCGGGGGTTCGCGCGTTGGCCCACAGCACCGCCCCGCCCTGCTGCTCGCAGTGGGCAACCAGCGCGGCCAGTACGGCAGCGCCGAGCCCCTCGCCGCGCCGGTCGGGCGCGGTCGCCATGCCGCGGAGCCGCCAGGGCGGCCCCTCGACGGGGAAGGGGGCGGCAGCAGGTCGCACGTTGCCGGTCGAGGCGACCACCGCGCCGTCGTACGCCGAAAAGAACACCACCTCTGACCCGTCGTCACCCGGCAGCGGGCCGGAGCTGCCTGGACGCAGGACCCGGCGGCGCAACGCCTCCGTCTCGGCGGCAGTCGAGCACCGGACCTCGATCACGAGTCTGCCTTGAACACCAGCAGGACATCTTGGGAACCGGAGTAGGTCACGTCAGCATTGTCAGTGCGCGCGCCGGCCCCGGCGGGCCCGGAGGTAGTCGCTGACGACGTACTCCCCGAGGCGCTCAGGGTCGGGGCTGAAGACCCGCCCGCCGTTGCGGGCGGCGATGCTGTCGACGAAGGCGACCAGTCGCGGGTCGTCGTCGAGCATGAACACGTTGATGGTGGCGCCGCGACGGGTGATCCGCTCGACCTCGGCCATCGTCAGCGCCAGCGTCTCGGCCAGCGGTGGCCAGCAGAACTCCGCCCAGCCGCCCTCGGTGAGGTGGGCCGTAGGTTCGCCGTCGGTGACGACGAGGACGACCGGCTCGCTGTCGGGGTGCTTGCAGAGGAAGCGCCCGGCGAGCATGAGGGCGTGCTGAAGGTTGGTGCCCTGCACCCGCTGGGCGTCGAGCCCGGCGAGCTGCTCCGGGCGCAGGACCTGGGCGTAGTCGCTGAAGCCGATGATCTCGATGGCGTCCTGCGGGAACTTCGTGGAGACCAGCGAGTGCAGCGC
>JANLPD010000360.1:0-6606 GCA_031367045.1 Frankiales bacterium
CCAGCAGACGGCCGCCGGACGCGGGCGGTGCTCACCGCCCACGCACGCGACCTCGAAGGTCACCTCGTGGCGGCCGCGCGCGAGGTGAATGCGATCGCCACCCTTGACCTCAGCGACCACGACGTCGCCACCTTCCTCCGCACCTTGGCGCGGATAATCGGCAACCTTGACGCCGCCGACCACGGACCCTAAGCCAGGCCGGGGCTGACGGGGTGCGGAAGACGCCGGAGGACGGGGTGATGGTGGGGCGGTGATCTTGGCGAAGCAGGCAGCGCCTCTTGCAGCGGGTGCCAGAGAGGTGTAGGAACCAATTACTGGCGATGCAGTTTGGGGGCGGCGATAATGTGGAGCTTTGAGGGCACGTACTTCGAGAACTGCTCGTGCGACCTGATTTGTCCTTGTACGCATTCCAACTTCAGCATGGCTGCGGACTACGACCGCTGTCGCGCCCTGCTGGCTTTCCATATCGACTCCGGCGTGGTGGACGGCGTCGACGTGAGCGGACTCGGCTTCGCCATGTTTGTGGACGCACCGCCCGTCATGGCCGACGGTAACTGGCGGATGGGGTTGTTCCTCGACGCGAACGCATCTTCGGAGCAGGCCGACAAGCTGGGCACAGTGCTGTCTGGGAGCCTTGGCGGCCCACCAGCGATGCTTGGTCCGCTGATCGGGGAGATGCTGGGCGTCGAGACGGTCCCGTTCGCCTTCTCCGACGACGGCCGCCGTCACCAGGTGCGCATCGGCGACGGGATCGACATCGAGGTCGAGGACTACATCCCGCCCGGCAGTGAGGCCGGTCCGGTACGGCTCATGAACATCGTCCACCCGGCCAACACGACGCTGACCGTCGCGAGGGCTACCAGGTCGCGGGTCTCGGCGTTCGGCGTGGAGCTTGCGGGGGAGGGTCAGAGCGCCTTCTCGGCGCCGTTCGCGTGGTCGGCCTGACTGCCGGAGCCACCTCGCTGGCTCGCTCGCCGGTCCGCCGCTTCACCCCGCAGGTCTGCGTGCTGCTGCTCGTCGCGGCGGCTGCCTGGGCCGTGACCGTAAGTCGCTCCCGGGCGATGGGCGGCGCGATGCCCGGCACGATGGGGCTGGGGTTGGCGTCGTTCATCGCGATGTGGACGCCGATGATGGCCGCGATGATGCTGCCTGCCGTCGCGCCGTTAGCGGCGATCTACGCCAGGACGGTGCAGACCCGTCGGCTGGTGCGCCTCACCGCCTTTGCTGTCGGCTACCTGGCGGTGTGGGCGGCCGCCGGGTTACCGGCTTTCGTCCTTGCTGGGGGGGCCGGGCGGCTTGCCGCGGGCCGGCCCGGCCTGGCGACGGGCGCCGCGGTCGCGGCCTACGCAGTGTGCGGCGCCTACCAGCTGACGTCGTGGAAGGACCGCTGCCTGCGGCGATGCCGCAGCCCGCTCGCCCTGCTGCTGCACTACGGCTCCTACCGGGGCCGGCTGCGCGACATTGCCGCCGGCGCTCACCACGGCGCCTACTGCGCCGGCTGTTGCTGGGGGCTGTTCGTCGTCCTTGTCGCGCTGGGCGTCATGAACCTCGTCGCGATGGGGGTGCTCGCCGCCACCGTGCTCGTGGAGAAGCTCTGGTCGCACGGGGTGGGGTTCTCCCGCGCCGTGGGCGTCCTCGCCCTCTTGCTTGCGGTCGCCGTGATCTGGGTGCCGTCGCTCGCCCCCGGTCTCCACGGGTCGGGGGTCGCCGAGCCCTAGGCGAGGTCTAGGCGACGACGGACTCGAGCTTCGCGCGCTCGACCCCGGCCCGGTCCTCGTCGGTGCGGGCCGCGGCGATGCCGCCCTGCTCGCGCAGCGGCACCTCCTTGATCAAGCAGGCAAGGACGAACGCCGGGACGACGATGCAGGCCGTGACGAGGAACGTCGTGTGCATCGAGTCGGCGAAGCCCTGCAGGACCGCATTGCGGATGGCGGGCGGCAGGGTCTTGATGACGGAGGTGTCGTTGATGGAGCCGGCTCCGTTGAAGCGGTCGATGACCTGCTGCGGTACGCCGGCGGCGCTCAGGCGGCTCTTGATGTTGGGCAGCACGGTCGAGAACAGCACGGCCAGTGACGTGGCCGCACCGAAGGTGCCGCCGAGGGAGCGGAAGAAGGTCACAGAGCCGGTGGCGACGCCCATGTCCTTGGCCGGCAGGGCGTTCTGCACGCTGATGACGAGAGTCTGCATCGACATGCCGAGGCCCGCGCCCATGACGACCATGAAGACCTCGGCGTACCAGAGCGGGCTGTTGTAGGTCAGTGTCGAGAGCAGGAGCAGGCCGACGAACATCAAGGCCGTGCCGATGATCGGGAAGATTTTGTAGCGCCCGGTCCGGCGCATGACCCGGCCGCAGGTCATGGACGCGGCCATGATGCCGACCATCAGCGGGATCAGCAGAAGTCCGGCCCGGGTGGGTGACTCCTCGCGGACGATCTGCAGGTAGAGCGGCAGCGTCACAAGGCCGCCGAACATCGCCATACCGACCAGCAGGCTGGTCGCGCTGGTCACGCTGAAGACGGGGTTGGCGAAGATGCGCAGGGGCAGAATCGCCTCCTCCCCCATCCGGCGCTCCCACGGGACGAACGACGCGAGGGAGAGCAGGGAGAGGGTAGTGAGGCCGAGGGTCAGGCCGGACGTCCAGCCCCACTCACGGCCCTTCTCGGCGACAAGCAGCAGCGGGACGATGCTGGCGGTCAGCAGGCCGGCTCCGAGGAAGTCGATCCGGTGGCTTTGGCGCACCTTGGTCAGGTGCAGCACCTTGCTGACGACGAGGAACGCAACGATCCCGATGGGGACGTTGACGTAGAAGATCCAGCGCCAGCCGTCGATGCCGAAGATGGTGTGCTGCCCGGCGAGAGCGCCACCGAGGACGGGGCCGAGGACGGAAGAGGTCGCGAAGACCGACATGAAATAGGCCTGGTAGCGACCGCGCTCACGTGGCGGCACGAGGTCGCCGATGATCGTGAACGCCAGCGACAGCAGGCCACCGGCCCCGATGCCCTGGATCGCCCGGTAGCCGGCCAGCTGGTAGATCGACGTCGCGGTGCCGCAAAGAACCGATCCGACGACGAAGATGGCGATCGCGAAAAGGTAGAACGGCTTGCGGCCGTAGAGGTCGGAGAGCTTGCCGTAGAGCGGCGTGGAGACCGTCGAGGTGATCAGGTAGGCGGTCGTCACCCAGGCCTGCGCCGTCTGCCCATCGAGCTTGTCGGCGATGGTGCGCATCGCGGTCGACACGATCGTCTGGTCGAGCGAGGCCAGGAACATCCCCAACATCAGCCCGGACAGGACCGTGACGATCTGCTTGTGGCTCAGCCCAGTCGAAGAGCCACTGCCGGTCGGCGCGTGGTCACCCGGGGGCGAGGGGGCGAGGGTGGTGGTCATCGGTCCTCCTGCCCAGCGGCGGCAAGCGCCAGGGGGCGGGTCTGGGGGGTGTTGGGGCAGTCCGGGTGGGGCTGGCTGATGTCGGCGGTGAAGCGGGCGAGCTGGCCAGCGAAGGCCGCCAGCTCGTCCTCCGACCAGTCGGGGAGGCGGGCCGACAGGCGCTCGACCCTGGTCCTACGGATGAGCGACAGGACGTCGCGGCCGGCCGGGCTGAGCTCGACGATCTGGGCCCGATGGTCGTCGGCGTCGCGCTGGCGCAGCACCCGCCCCTCGCGCTCCAGCGCGCTCAGCTGACGGCTCACCGTCGACAGGTCGAGGTCGAGCGTGTCGGCGAGCGAGGAGGGGCGCTGGGCACCCTGCAGCTCCAGCGTCGTGAGCACCGCAAGGGCCGGCATCTCCAGCCGTACGTCGGCGACCGCGGTCACCTCGGCGTGCAGGCCCTTGAGCCGGCGCAGCAGGGCGCCGAGCTCGCGCGCGACGTCCTCGAGCGCTCTGGTCATCGTTCCTCCGAGATGGTTGCCTGTTGCAAGCATCTAACCAGAAGGGACGGCCGGACGCGAGCCGGTTCTGTGTGACGTCGCCAACACGTCGGTCAGACGGAGCCGTCGCCCTTGCTCTGCTGGGCCAGGAAACGCTCGAGCTCGGCTCCCAGCTCGTCGGCCGTCGGGAGCGGCCGGGTGGTCTCGGGGAGCAGCGACGTGCCGCGCCCCTCGACGAAAGCGTCGTACTGCACCTCGAGAGCGCGCACGATGGCGCCGACCTCCTCGGCCTGGGCAACCTGCTCGTCGATGGCCGTGCGGGTGGTCAAGGCGGCCTCTTCGAGGTCACCCACCGGGAGCTTGAGGCCACCGGCCTTTCCGATCTCGTTGAGCAGGACGGCCGCGGCCGCGGGGTACTCCGCCTGGGAGACGTAGTGCGGCACATGGACCGCGAAGCCCATCGAGTCGTAGCCGGCCTCGGCGAGGCGGTGCTCGATCAGGTGCCCGGCGCTGGCCGGGACCTGGACCGCGTTGATCCACGGCTCGTATCCCGCGACCAGCTCCTTGCGGCTGGCGTGCGCAATGACCCCCGTCGGCCGGGTGTGGGGGACGCCCATCGGGATCGCATTGGTGCCGATCGTCAGGCGCACGTCGAGCAGGTCCACCAGCATCCGCACCGCCTCGACGAAACGCTCCCACTGCACGTCGGGCTCGGGCCCGGACAGCAGCAGGAAGGGAGTGCCGGCAGTGTCTTCGAGCAGCTGGACGACCAGCTGCGGCGCGTCGTAGGACTCCCAGTGGTCCTCGACGAACACCATCGCGGGGCGGCGCGCGCGGTAGTCGTAGAGCTGGTCGACGTCGAACGTCGCGACGACCCTGCTCTCAAGCGTTCCGAGCAGCTGCTCGCGCGCGAGCCGGCGCGCAGCACCGGCGTCGATGAAGCCATCGAGCGCCTGCACCAGGACCAGGCCCTTGTGGTCGGGCCGGTCCGGGTCGAGCTCGAACAGCTCGCGCGGGTCGAGCCGGGCCATGTCAGTCGCCTCCTGGTCGCGTGGTGCTCGCTTCATCCAACACGCGGCAAGGGCCGGTGCGTTCCCGATCGGGTCAGGTGAGGGGCGCGAGCCGGCGTACGGCGGGACTGCCGGCCACCAGCAGGCAGACCACCGCGGTCGTCGCCGTCGTGACAACGGCTGCCGGCCGGGTGCCGAGGGTGTGCGCCAGCGGCCCGATCAGCAGGTAGCCGGCCGGCATGAGCACTAGCGAGCCGAGGTAGTCGAAGCTGCTCACCCGGGACTGGGCGTCGGCCGGGATGCGCTGCTGGAGCGCGGTCTCCCAGAGGGTGAAGGTGACGGCCACGCAGACCCCGGTCAGCAGCTCGAGCAGGGCCACCACCAGGGTCGGCAACGTGCTGACCACGATGGCCGACTGGGTGCTCGCCAGGCACAGCGAAAGGCCGATCACGACGCCAGGGCGGGGCGGCCGCCAGCGCAGCGACAGCAGCGATCCAACGACAGCACCCACCCCGAAGCCGGCGGTGATCAGGCCCCAGGCGGCGGCCCCTCCACGGTCCTGGACGGCGACCAGCGGTCCGAGGACGAACAGGGCCGGGAGCACGAGCGCGTGGTAGGCGCAAAAGCAGCCGATCACCGACCACACCCAGGTCCGCGAACGCACCTCGCGCCAGCCGCCCGTCAGCTCGGCGCGAAACGACGCGGCCACCGCCCGTCGCTGGAACGGGATGGGCCGCATCCGCGCGAGCGCGAGGCCGCTCACCAGGAAGGTGGCGGCGTCGAAGGCGATGGCTCCGCCGGCCGACGTGGTCGCAACGAGCAGGCCGGCCAGGGCCGGCCCGGCGACCATGCCGACGTTGTTCGTCAGCCCGAGCATGGCGTTGGCAGCCTGCACCTTGGCAGGACGGACGACCTGTGGCACCAGGCCCAGGACGGCCGGCCGGAAGAAGGCCTCGGCTGCGCCGTACAGCGCCTGGAGCAGCGCGACGCGGGTGACGGTGGCGTGGTCGGTGAGCAGCAGCGTCGCGGTGCCTGCCTGGGCGACGAACCGCACCAGGTCGCTGCCGAGCATCGTGAGGTGACGGGGGAGGCGGTCGGCCCAGACGCCGCCGATGAGGACGAAGACCGCCAGCGACAGCGCGCTCGCGCCGAGCACGACGCCGACGCTGCCCAGTCCCGCCCCCGGGATGCTCAGCACCGCGAACGGCATGGCGACCATGACCAGGCGGTCGCCGAGCACGGACACGGCCTGGCCCCAGAACAGCAGGCCGAACTCGCGCTCGCGGAGCAGGGTGACACGGACCTCGGCGACGGGGCGGGGGTCGATGTCCACGGCGCATTATCTGTCCACGGCGCGTCATTGTGCGGCAACGGATGCCCTTCCGGCGGCTAGCCTCCAGCCCATGGGGATGACCGCCGCGCCGCTTGCGTCGCGGGCCCTGGACCTGCTCGACGCGGCGCTCGCCGTCGTGCCGGGCGCCCAGCGCCGCGAGGGCCAGCGGCAGATGGTCGCGGCCGTCGACAAGGCGCTGCGCACCCGTGAGCACCTGCTCGTCCAGGCCGGCACCGGCACCGGCAAGTCGCTGGCCTACCTCGTCCCTGCGCTGGCCTCCGGCAAACGGGTCGTCGTCGCGACCGCGACCAAGGCGCTCCAGGCGCAGCTGGTCGACAAGGACCTCCCGCGGCTGGTCGCCGCGCTGGCAAAGCGGCTCGGCCGGACCCCGACGTACGCC
>JANLPD010000374.1:0-3653 GCA_031367045.1 Frankiales bacterium
TGATAGACGCCACCACGCTCGTCAACGCCGCTCGCGACGGCATCACCACGGTGAAGGCGACGGACACGGTCGCGGTGATGGCGGTCGTGAATGGCAACACCCGCAAAGCGGTCGACGTCGTCGATCTCACCAAGCTCGGTGACCTGCACGGGAAGTTCGGTCCGGGCGGGAAGTTCGGTCCGGGGGGCAAGCTCAAGGGCCAGGACGACGACCAGGGCGCAACCCCCACGCCGTCCGCGTCGTCGGGCGCGACCGGGAGCAGCTTCCGCACTACCTGAACCCTCGAACCCTCAGGCCCAGGGGAACGCCAGCCACAACACCGAGCCGTCCGCGCCGACGGCGGCCAGCCCGTCCGCCATCGCGACCCCACGCAGCATCGCCGGTCCGGAGTAGCCGACCGGCGACACGGTCCCGCCCTGCAAGTCACAGGGCACCAGAGCCACCCCTTGAGACGGGGGGAACAGGCCGGTTGCCTGAACGCAGGGCGGGACAGCGAGAACACGACCGAGCAGCCCGTCGAGCAGCGGCCACAGCAGCGTGGTGAGGGCAGCGACGGCGGCGAGCGGGTTGCCGGGGACCCCCACCACGAGAGTGCCTGCGGGCAGCCGGCTCAGCAGCATCGGGTGGCCGGGGCGCACGTCCACCGAATCGACGAGCAGCTCGGCCCCGAGGGCCGACAGCGCCGGCCGCAGGTGGTCGCCACGCCCGCCTGAGGTGCCACCGGTGACGACGACCACATCTGCATCGACGCCCAGCGCCGAGACGGTGCCCGCCCGGTCATCAGGCACCCGGGTCGAGCCGACGAGCTGGCCACCGAGATGAGCGACCCAGCCGGGCAGCTGCGGACCTAGGGAGTCCCGGACCTGGCCGGCCGCCGGTGCGCCTGAGCCGGTGACCTCGTCGCCCAGGATGACGGCGGCCACCCGAGGTCGTCGTACGACCCGCAGGTGGTCGGCGCCCACCGCCGCAGCAAGGCCAAGCGCGGGCGGGCCGAGGCGGGTCCCCGTCGGCAGGACCACCTCTCCGGCGCGACACTGCTCACCCCGAGGGCGTACGTCGGTGTCGCGGGCCCGCCCGGTCAGTCGACCCTCGGGCTGCGAACCGTCCTCCCGGCGCAGGACGCCGGTGGCCCCGCCGGGCAGCTGCGACCCGGTCGCGACATCCACGGCGTCCCCCTCGCCGAGCTCGAGGGCAGGGCCACCGGCGGCAGAGGCCCCGACGACGGTCCATGGGCCGGGGCCGCGGACCGCCCAACCGTCCATCGCGACGGTGTCGACCCCGGGAACATCGACAAGGGACTGCAGAGGACCGGCGAGCACCCGCCCGAGCGCCGCGGACAGCGCGACCAGCTCCGGTTCCAGCGGAGCGGCAGAGCCGTGGGCGACGCGCCGGGCCCCCTGCCACGACAGGGTCATGCGTCCGGCAGCGGGTCGCTAGGGGGTTCACTCGGCGGCAGGGCGTCCCGAACCACGCGGCACGCCTGCTCGAAGGCCATCCCGCGCCCGACGGCGAGGCCGACGAGGTAGGTGGCGACCGGAGCCGCCGGGCGTTCGACGCCGTGCGCGGCGTCACGGGCCAGCTCCAGCAGGTCCTTCAGCGGCACGGCGGCATCGAGGCCGAGGGCCTTGACGAGCTCAGGCGCCCAGGTCTGCAGCGTCGGCGGGTGGGTCCGGTCTGGGGTCCGGTCTGGGGTCATGGCGGGTCCCTTCCCTTCGGCGGGCCTCCTCGAGCTGCTCGGGGGTATCGCAGTCGTACCAGACCGGGTCGGGCCAGCCCGCGGGCCGGACCTCCGCGAAGGCGAGCCGGCCGAGCACCGACCGGAGCGATGCCGACGGGGCGGCGCCGGCGAGGACCTGGCGCAGAACGCCCACCGGCCAGGCCGAGAGCAGCCACTGCGGCTGCCCCTCGTCGTCGAGCACGACCGCGCCGGCCGGCCCCATGCCGGTGACAGGAGCGGTGCCAGAGGCGGCGACAGTGTCGGCCAGCTCGGTGACGAGGGCACCAGGCAGGAAGGGCAGGTCGGCCGCGAGCAGCACGACGACGGGTGCCCCTACTACGGCCAGGCCGGCCTGCAGCGCGGCAACCGGCCCGGCACCGGGCGGGTCCTCCTGGACCCGGATGACCCGGCGGGCCTCCCCCGTCAGGTCCCGCTCGGGCCCGACCACCACGATGCGGGCGGCACCCGAGGCAGCCGACAGGACGCGGTCGAGCAGGGCGAGCCCGCCCACCTCCAGGGAGGCCTTGTCGAGCCCGGCCAGCCGACGGGCCCCGCCGCCGGCGAGGACCATCACGTCGTACTCCCTCGTCATCCCCCCAGCATCGGGCAACCCCCGTGACACGGTGCGAGAGGATGACCGGCATGGAGATCCGGCAGTCGCGCAAACTCGAGCACGTGGCCTACGACGTCCGGGGGCCGGTGCTGGTCGAGGCACATCGGCTCGAGGCGCAGGGACACCGGATCCTCAAGCTCAACATCGGCAACCCGGCCGCTTTCGGGTTCGACGCCCCGGACGAGCTGCTCGCCGACATCATCCGCAACCTGCCGACCGCGCAGGGCTACGGCGACTCCAAAGGGCTGCTCTCGGCGCGGACGGCGATCGTCCAGCACCACCAGCTCAAGGGCATCGACAACATCGACATCGACGACGTCTATCTCGGCAACGGCGTCTCTGAGCTGATTGCCATGACCTTGCAGGCCCTCCTCGACAACGGCGACGAGGTCCTCGTGCCGGCGCCGGACTACCCGCTGTGGTCCGCGGTCATCAGCCTGTGCGGCGCGACCCCGGTCCACTACCTGTGTGATGAGTCCGAAGGCTGGCTGCCGGACCTCGCGGACCTCGAGTCCAGGATCACCGAAAAGACCCGTGCGCTGGTCGTCATCAACCCTAACAACCCGACCGGCGCGGTCTACCCGCTGGCGACGCTGGAGGCGCTGGCCGACATCGCGCGGCGCCACCACCTGGTCCTGTTCAGCGACGAGATCTACGACAAGATCCTGTACGACGACGCCGTGCACATCGCGATGGCGAGCCTGTCGCACGACATCCTGACGGTGACGTTCAACGGGCTGTCGAAGGCTTATCGGGTGGCCGGGTTCCGCTGCGGGTGGGCCGTCGTGTCCGGGCCGAAGCACCTGGCGAAGAGCTACATCGAGGGCCTCGACGTGCTGGCCAACATGCGATTGTGTCCCAATGTCCCGGCGCAGCATGCGGTGCAGGTGGCCCTCGGCGGACCGCAGAGCATCGCCGGGTTGATCCTGCCAGGCGGCCGGCTGCTCGAGCAGCGCGATGCGGCCGTGGCCGCCTTGCGCAAGATTCCCGGTGTCTCCTGCGTGACGCCGAAGGGCGCGCTCTATGCGTTCCCGCGGCTCGACCCAGAGGTCCACAAGATTGTCGACGACGAGCGGCTCGTACTCGAGCTGCTGCGTGAGCAGCACATCCTGCTGGTCCACGGAACCGGCTTCCACTGGCCCCACCCGGACCACCTGCGCATCGTCACGCTGCCGCACGCGCATGACCTGACCGAGGCGCTGACGCGGTTCGGGACCTTTCTGGAGACCTACTCCCAGGTCTGAGGGGCCCGGCTGGCGTGCGGATTGGCCTGTGGATACTGGGTTTTGGGCTTGTCAGGCGACTCATGACCGAGTAGAATCG
>JANLPD010000384.1:0-4230 GCA_031367045.1 Frankiales bacterium
GTCGGCCGACCCAGTCTGAGATGGACTTAGCAACGACCCGGACCGGCAGCGGCGCCTCTGCACTGTTGACTAGACCCATGCGGGCGACCATACGACGCGAGACCCGCCGGGTGGTCGGCGTGGCGACCTGTTCTGGGGGGCGGGTCGCTGGGTGCGTCGGTGTCCTGGGTGCGCGCACGTGGAAAGGTGCGAACGCGACAACCGATCAGGTCAGACCTTCGTATGCGCCGGGGCCGGGTTCTGGGCTGCTTCGTTGGCGGAGACCTTGCCCGGCACCTTGGCGGGGACCTTGCCCGGCACCTTGGCGGGGACCTTGCCCGGCACCTTAGTAGCCGTTCCCTTGCCCTGACCAGGTTTGCCTGCTGGGGTCTTCTTGGTGGTGCCCTTGCTGGCGCCCATGCTGGCAGTCGCCGGGGCCGGGGCGGCGGCCGGCGCCTCGCCCGTCGTCGCCAGCTTGGCTATCCGGTTGTCGAGCATGGTGACGACGGGCACCCGGTGCGCGTGGGCCTTCTCGTAGTCGCGAAGCTGCACCAGCTGCGCGAGTTCGAGTGAGCGAAGGTGGCCTCGAAGCGAGCCGAGGGTCATGTGGTCGTAGTCGTCGATGGGTAGCTCGTCGCGGAATGCAACGGGGCTCGCACCGTCAGCAGTCGCCTCCTCGATGATCGAGGCAACGACCGCAACCACCTGGGGCGTAGCGGCCGTGCCGAGTCGGGGGGTGCCCAGCTGCTCGCCGGCGCGAGAAGCCGTGTTCTCAGGGGCCGTGTTCTGAAGAGCCGTGTTCTGGGGGGCCTTGGGGGTCGGACCGCCTTTGGGCTGCTCGGCTTCCGGCACCTCGGGAAGTTGTTCCGGGAGGGCGGCCTTCGCGAAACCGCTTGCACCACGCTTCCCGGCTCCGGGCGCAACGCCATTCGCCACCGGGCCGGTGCCGACTTGCAGCGCATCGCTGCCGGTGTTGGCAAACCGCTCCTCGAGCTCTTGGAGCGCCTCCTCAACGGCGTCCTCGATGGTGTCGTACGCACCAGCGAACGGCTTGCCGTCCACCAGCTTCTCCAACTTGTCCTCGACCTCGTCGAAGGACTGGCCACGCAGCCGGGCGACCAGACGCTCGCCGCGCGCCGCGAGGTCGTCGTACTCCCGTCGCGCGTTGTCCAATGCCGTGAGGGTGCTGCTCAGGGCGAGCACCGGGATCTGGACGGCTTTGCCGGGCAGGCTGCGCACGCCGGACAGGACCGCCGGGACGAGACCGAGGGCTGCGGCGAAGGGCGTTGGAACGGCGGCGCGGGGCATGGCTGGTTGACCTCCGGGTGCGGGCTGGCGTGCCTGGGTCGTGCCCGACGTGCGGCTGCTCACACGTCGCGTGGGCCGGCTCACGCCGACCTACCATGGACAGCATGACGAGCACCCTTGCGACCCCGCACAAGCGGGTCTTGGTGGCGAAGCCCCGCGGCTATTGTGCGGGGGTGGACCGGGCGGTCCTGACCGTCGAGAAGGCGCTGGCTGCCTACGGCGCTCCGGTCTACGTCCGCAAGCAGATCGTGCACAACGCGCACGTTGTACGGACCCTGGAGGCCCAGGGCGCGATCTTCGTGGAAGAGACCCAGGAGGTGCCGGAGGGCGCCACCGTCGTGTTCTCGGCACACGGAGTTGCGCCTACGGTTCACGCCGAGGCGGCCGCCCGCCAACTCAAGACGATCGACGCGACCTGCCCCCTGGTGACCAAGGTCCACGTCGAGGCCCGGCGGTTCGCCAAGGACGACCTCGACATCGTGCTCATCGGACACGAAGGCCATGAGGAGGTCGTCGGGACGACTGGGCAGGCCCCGGAGCACATCCACCTGGTTGACGGGATCGAGGAGGCCACCGCGGTCCAGGTCCGCGACCCCGCCAAGGTTGCCTACCTGTCGCAGACAACCCTCTCGGTCGACGAAACCAACGTGACGGTCGAGGCACTGCGCCGGCGCTTCCCGCTGCTGCAGGGGCCACCGTCCGCCGACATCTGCTACGCCACGCAGAATCGCCAGATCGCCGTAAAGGACATCGCCAAGGACGCCGATCTGGTGGTGGTGGTCGGCTCGCGTAACTCCAGCAACTCGGTCCGACTCGTAGAGGTCGCGCTTGACGTCGGTTGCCCACGGGCGTACCTCGTCGACGACGCGTCCGAGATCGAGGAGTCCTGGCTCGAGGGCGTGACGACCGTGGGCGTCACCAGCGGCGCGTCCGTGCCTGAGGAGCTGGTGCAACAGGTGCTGGGGTGGCTCGCCGGGCGCGGCTACGCCGACGTGCAGGAGATCGACTCGGCACAGGAGCATCTGCTGTTCGCGCTGCCTCCCGAGTTGCGAAAGGACTTGCGCGCAAAAGGGATCAGCGAGAGCTGATGCTCCGCCGCCCGGCGAAGGCGCGGATGAGTGCGACGAGCAGCGCGAGGCCGGTTGCGGTGAGCAGGACAGGCGCGCCGAGGATCAGGGAGGTCGCTAGCTCCAGGGCTTGACGGGTCACCCACGAACCGCCCGCACCGGATTTCTTGAGCGCTCCGGACACCAACAGGATCGCGCAGTAGATCAGCGGTGGCATGGCCACCGCCGCGATGAGGTCCTCGTGGTGCACCTTGACCGCGGCCGCAACGCAACCCAGGACGAAGCAGACCGCGAAGGCCGTGCGCAGGCCCGGTCCGGTCAGGACGTCAAACAGGCCACCAGCGGCCCCGAGCAGGAGCGCTACGGTCACTGCGCCGGTTGCCGTGAGGCCACGGCGGTCCGCCACATGGGCGCCGGCCGGCAGGTGGTGGCGGTGGTTCGGATTGACCCGGGGAGCATCGCGGTCGGAAGGCGCTTCGTCAGCGGATGCGGGCGACTCGACGCGACGATCGTCTCGGCCGGGCGCAGGTGACGGCCAACTGCTCACGCCGGGACGGTACCCCGGCGACGGCGCTCGCTTCCAGATCTGCGGGGCGCGTCGCGACAGCTGATCCGGGGGGTCAGCCACTGGCTTCCTCGGCAAGTGTGAGGGGGACGAGCTCGGGGCTGCAGATGCGGCGGGGGAGCAACTCCACCGGCGGGCTCGTCGCCAGGGCCCCGTCGGCAAGCCCGAGGCTGGCCATCTTGCGGGCCGACGGCAGCACCGTCGACTCCAGCGATGCCACCGTCTTGTTGAAGTCCGTGACGGCGGTGCCTAGCGAGCGACCGAGCTTGTCGACGTGGCCGCCGAGAGTGCTGAGCCGGCTGTACAGCTCCTTACCTGTCGCGAGCACTGCGCGGGCCTCTTCGGTGAGCGACTGCTGCCGCCAGGCGTGGGCCATCGTGCGGAGCAGCGAGATGAGCGTCGTTGGAGTGGCGATGTGAACGCCCCGCGACCAGGCGTGCTCAAGCAGCGAGGGATCGTGCTCGAGCGCAGGAGCGAGGAAGGCCTCGCCGGGTACGAACAGCACGACGAACTCCGGGGTGTTGGCGAACTGCCGCCAGTAAGCCTTGTCGGCGAGCCGGTCGACGTGGGACCGCAGGTGCTTGGCGTGGGCCGCCATCCGCTCCTCGGCGACCCGCTCGTCGGTCGCCTCGGCCGCTTCGAGGTAGGCGGCCAGGGTGACCTTGGCGTCCACCACGACGGAGCGGCCGCCGGCCAGCCTGACGACGAGGTCGGGGCGGAGCGCGGCCCCCTCGGCGTCGCGGACGGTGGCCTGCTCGGAGAAGTCGCAGCGCTCGAGCATCCCGGCGTACTCCACGACGCGGCGAAGTTGCACCTCGCCCCAGCGCCCGCGGGCTTGCGGCTTGCGCAGGGCGCCGACGAGCGCGCTGGTCTCGCGGCCGAGCTGCTGGGACGACAGGCGCACCTCGGTGACCTGCGAGCGGAGCTCCCCCATCGCGCGGGCCCGCTCGACCTCGAGCCCCTGCAGCTGCCGCTCCACGCGTTGCAGCTGCTCCTGCAGCGGGGCGACCAGCCGGCCCACCGCCGCGCGGCTCTCGCCGTCGGTGTCGCGGAGCGCCTGGGCGGCCAGGCCCTGGAACGAGGACGCCAGGAGCGACTCGTCGCGACGCGCCCAGATGCGGCCGAGGAGGGCGCCGGCAGTGAGTCCGAGCAGGAGTCCGAGCAGGAGTCCGAGCAGTGCGGTCATGTCACGAACCGTGGCACCGACCCCCGACAGTCCTGGGGAGGTCGCACCTGCGCGCGGCCGGTAGCGTCGTACGCCATGGGGCTGAACATCGGGATCGTCGGGCTGCCTAACGTCGGCAAGAGCAC
>JANLPD010000397.1:0-1664 GCA_031367045.1 Frankiales bacterium
ACGAAGTGGGCCGCCGCGGCGGGCCCGCGCTGCGGCGCAGCCGCCTCGGCCGACTGGTCGGCGAGAAACGCTGGACCGAGGGGCAGAGGTTCCTGGTCCGGTGGGGAGGTCCCGCGGTACTGCTCGGTCGCTGGGTCGGACTACTGCGGGCCCTGGTCCCCAGCCTGGCCGGGATGGGCAACATGCCCTACCGGAAGTTCCTGCTGTGGAACGCGGCCGGCGGCACACTGTGGGCCACCGTCGTGGTACTGCTCGGCTACACCGCCGGCGCGCAGTATGGACGAGTTGTGCACCTGTTCGGCCAGGGCAGCGCTCTGCTCGGCGGCGTCGCCGTGGTCGTGCTTGTTGTTGTGCTGATCGTCCGGTACCAGCACACGCACGGGTCGCGCTTCATCCCCTGGCGCCCCGTCCACCTACTCCGGCAGCGCTTCACCGTGCGGCCGCTGTCACCGGCGCGAAGGCTGGACCCAACGCAAGCCGTGTCCCAGACCCTGATCCGCGGCGGTGCGGTCGCGCTTGTTGCCGGCATCGCCTTCGCCGGCGTCCTCGGCAGCGTCATCGGGGGCGCCGGGCTCGCCACCTGGGACCAGCCGGTGCTGCGATTCCTGGCCCTCCATCGCTCCAGCGACGCGACCTCGCTCGCTCGGGCGGTCACCCTGCTGGGCAGCGCGGCGGTCGCGGTCCCGATCACACTCGGGCTTGCGGTGCTGTGGTGGCGCCGCTCCCGCCGCTCCGGGGTGCTCCTTGTCGTTGCCGTCCTGGGCAGCGGAGCGATCACCGGCGCCGTCAAGCTGCTCACGGGCCGCGACCGCCCCACGCTGCCGCTCGCGATCGATGGCGCGGAGCACGGGTTCGCATTCCCGTCAGGGCACTCCCTGACCTCGATGACGCTGTACGGAACGCTGTCCTACCTGGCGGTTCAGCACCTCCGGCCGAGGCCGCACCGGACCTGGGTGGTTGCCGGGCTGCTGCTGACCGCCATGGCCGTCGCCCTGACCCGGCTCTACTTGGGCTACCACTGGCTGAGCGACGTTCTGGGGTCCTGGACTCTGGCATTGCTCTGGCTCAGCACGGTCATCACCGCCGACCGGGTTGTCGCGCTCCGCGCCAGAGGAGCTGCTGGCTCCTCGGTTGCACCGCTCGCTACAGGGTTCGCGAAGTAGTGCCAACCAGCCCGGCCAGCCTGGTCAAACCGGCTGCCGGGCTGGTCACCAGCCGGCGGTCCAGAAGGCATCGCCCCGGGACCGCGAATTCACTGGACACACGTAGAGTGCGGCCGCTACCCGCCCTGCCCGCTCTCCTCCGTACCCGATCCGTTCTCGCCGGCCGCAACGGTGAAGTCCTTGGTGATCGGCACCTCGGCGCCCGTGCCATCGGGCTTTTTTACCTCAACCTGGTAGGCGACGCCCCGTTCGCCGTCCTGCACCACCCTCACGACCGTGCCGCCGCCGAGTGAATCGACGGCGGCCTTGCCGGCGCGGTCTGCGTCGGCGCCGGTAACGGCGGCTTCCTTGCTGTCACCACCGTCACCGCCCACGGCGCCGCTGGCCGCGGCCAAACCACCGCCCCCCAGCGTGAGCACAACGGCTGCTCCTGTGATGACGAGGACCTTCCTGCGCTTGTCCATGCGAACTCCTGTCACTGAACCGGCGAACTGCCGGTGA
>JANLPD010000489.1:0-6286 GCA_031367045.1 Frankiales bacterium
TTGCTCGTGACCGGTGTCACCGCAAGCACCGCCCTGCGCGGCTACCTGCTCGGCCGCGTCGACAACCAGCTGCAAAGCGTGTCGGGGGACCTGCAGCGCTCCAGCGCCAGCGACGTGAGCCGAGGGGACGGGGGCCGCGGCAGGGGCGGGGGCGGGGGCGGGAGCAGTGGCGGCGGCGGACCGGATGGCCGGCGCCCCGACCGCCTCAACGCCTATTACGTGCAGGTCCGCGACCGGAGCGGCAATGTCATCGGCACCCCGGTGCGCACCGGATCGTCGTCGACCCCGCTGCTCCCCAGTGGCAGCTTGGCAACCAACGGCCCCTTCACAGCCTCGTCGTCGTCGGCGAACGGCGATCAATGGCGGGTCCTTGTCACCTCACTCGCCGATGGATCCGGCCAGGTAGTCGTGGCCGCCCCGACCGGTGACGTCATCGGGACTGTTCACCGGCTCGTCCTGCTCAACCTCGGGGTCAGCGTGGTCGTCCTCATCCTGTCCGGCGGCCTCGCCTACCTGCTGGTCAGCCGGAGCCTGCGGCCGCTGGTCGCCGTCGAGAACACAGCCGAAGCCATCGCCGCCGGAGACCTGAGCCAGCGGGTGCCTGAGCTGGACCCACGCACAGAGGTGGGTCGGGTCTCCGGCGCCCTCAACTCGATGCTCGACCAGGTCGAGGTCGCCTTCGAGGCGCAGCGCGCGTCGGAGGGTCAGGCCCGGGCGAGCGAGCAGCGCATGCGTCGCTTCATCGCCGACGCCAGCCACGAGCTGCGTACCCCGCTCACCAGCATTCGCGGATTCGCAGAGCTCTACCGCCAGGGCGCGGTGAGCGGCCGGGCAGAGGTGGACCGCGTCATGCGGCGCGTTGAGGACGAGGCCGCCCGGATGGGCCTGCTCGTGGAAGAGCTCCTCCTGCTTGCCCGCCTCGACCAGCAACGGCCGCTCGAGACGTTCCCTGTCGATCTGCTCGTCGTCGCCAGCGATGCCGTCCACGACGCGCAGGCCGTCGCGCCCGACCGCGCGATCTCGCTCGACGTGAACGGCGACGCCCCGGCTGTCGTCGTCGGCGACGACGCGCGGCTGCGACAGGTCTTCGCCAACCTGCTCACCAACGCGCTCGTCCACACACCCGCTGGCACGCCGGTGAAGGTGCGACTTCAGTCCGACGACGAGCACGTGGCCGTCGAAGTCACGGATACGGGACCGGGCATGGACCAGGAGCAGGCCTCCCGTGTCTTCGAGCGCTTCTACCGGGCCGACCCGTCGCGTACCCGGGCCAGTGGCGGCTACGGCCTCGGCCTGTCGATCGTGGCGGCCCTTGTCGCCGCGCACGGCGGCACCGTTGGGGTGACCAGCGCGCCCGGCGAGGGAGCCACCTTCCGCGTCGTGCTGCCAGCCGCGGCCTGATCGCCGCGCAGGACGAACGCAGTCAGGCGAGGCGGACGGTGAAGTCCTCAATGACGGGGTTCGCCAGGAGGACCTCGGCCATCTTGGTGACCTGCTCCAGGGCCGCGGTCTCGTCGCCCGCCGCTACCTCGAGCTCGACGTGCTTGCCGATCCGCAAGCTGGTCGCCGGGGCGAAGCCGAGCGACGGCAGGGCGTTGGCGACGGCCTGACCGGCCGGGTCAAGGATCTCCAGCTTGAGCATGACGTCCACGACGACCTTGAACTGAGGCACGTCGGCGAGCCTACCGGCGGGGCAGCCCCCGGGCCCCTTCGCCGGTGGGCAGGCGGGCAGACGTCAGCCGCCGGCGGCACGCGTGGCCGGGGTCAGGCTTCGCGCAGGTAGCTGTCGAAGGAGGAGCCGGTCAGCCGCTCGTAGGCCTCGATGTACCTCGCCCTGGTCTGCTCGACGACAGCGGTCGGAAGCTCCGGCCCGGGCGCCTGCCTGTTCCAGCCGGCGGCCGTGAGCCAGTCACGTACGTACTGCTTGTCGTACGACGGCTGCGCCCGCCCGGGCGCCCACGTCGCCGCGGGCCAGAACCGCGAGGAGTCCGGCGTGAGCACCTCGTCGCCGAGGACGAGCTCGCCGGCCAGCAGCCCCAGCTCCACCTTGGTGTCGGCCAGCAGGATCCCGGCCCGGGCCGCGAGCGACGCACCGCGGGCGTAGACGGCGAGCGTCACCTCCCGCAGCCCGTGCGCCAGGTCGGCACCGACCTGGGCCACCACCTCGTCGTACGTCATGGGCAGGTCGTGCTCGCCGACCGGGGCCTTCGACGTCGGCGTGAAGATCGGCGCCGGCAGCCGCGAGCCATCGGACAGCCCCGGCGCAAGGGTGATCCCCGAGACCGCGCCGGTGGCCCGGTAGTCGATGAGCCCGCTCCCGGTCAGATAACCGCGGGCGACACACTCGACCAGCACCATGTCGAGCCGGCGGACGAGCATCGAGCGGCCACGAAGCTGGGCTGAGCATGGGTGCAGCTCGGCCGGGTAGTCGGCGACCTTCGACGCGATCAGGTGATTGGGCACCACGTCGGACAGCTGGTCGAACCACCACAGCGACAGGCCGGTCAGCACCGCACCCTTGTCCGGGACCGCGGTGGGCAGCACGACGTCGTACGCCGAGAGCCGGTCGCTGGCCACCAGGAGCAACTGGTCGTCGCCGACCGCGTAGACGTCACGGACCTTCCCGGAGTGCACGAGCGGCAGCGGCAGCGGGGGCGTCACCGGCGCAGTGTGTCAGGACGAGCCGAGCGATAGTCCTAGGTGAGGGCGGCCAGGCGCTCGAAGACGGGGGCGAGCCGTTCGACGAAGCGCTCCGGGCGGCAGACAGCGTCCAGGCGCGCCTCGTCGAGCTGCCGGCCGGCCGCGGCCGCCTGCTTGGACAGCGTTGACCGGAACGGCTCGTCGGTCTCCCAGGTCGCCATCGCGGCCTTCTGCACGAAGGAGTAGGCGTCTTCGCGCGACAGCCCGCTCTCGACCAGCTCGAGCAGCACCGTGGAGGTGTAGATCAAGCCGCCGCTGGACTCGAGGTTGGCCCGCATGCGGGCAGCGTCGACGACGAGGCCGGTCACGAGGCGGGTCGTCAGGTGGAGCAGGTAATCGGTGGCGATGGCGGCGTCGGGCAGGGCGACCCGCTCGGTGGAGGAGTGGCTGATGTCGCGCTCGTGCCAGAGCGGGATGCCCTCCATGACCGGGACGATCTGCGCCCGCACGATGCGGGCCATGCCGGCGATCCGCTCCGAGGCGATCGGGTTCTTCTTGTGGGGCATGGCAGAGGAGCCCTTCTGCCCCTTGCCGAACGGCTCGGACAGCTCGCGGACCTCGGTGCGCTGCCCGTGCCGCACCTCCAGGGCGAATGCCTCGCAGACCGTCGCGATGACGGCCAGGGCGCAGACCCACTCCGAGATGCCGTCGCGCAGGACGACCTGGGTCGCGGCCGGGGCGGGCGTGAGCCCCAACCGGCGCGCGACCTCTGCCTCCACGGACGGCGAGATGTTGGAGTAGGTGCCGACGGCGCCGCTGATCTTTGCGACAGCGACGGCGCCCCGTGCGGCGCGCAGCCGGTCGCGCGAGCGGGCCATGGCGAAGGCGAGGTCGGCCATCCGGTGGCCGAAGGTCGTCGGCTCGGCGTGGATGCCGTGGGTGCGGCCGACCTTGACGGTGTCCTTGTGCGCCAGGCCGAGGTCGCGCAGTGCAGCGACGAGGTGGTCGGCCTTGGCCAGCACGATGTCGGTTGCCTCGACGAGCTGCAGCGCGAGCGCGGTGTCGAGCAGGTCCGAGGATGTCATGCCGAAGTGGACGTAGGCCGCCGCCTCGCGGGGCGACGTGTTGTCGGCCCAGGCGGACAGGAAGGCGATGACGTCGTGCTGAGTCACGGCCTCGATCTCCGCGACCGCCTCCGGGGTCGGCGGCTTGGCAGCGGCGACGGGGGCCACGCAGTCGGCAGGGACGGTGCCGGCGGCGGCGTGGACCTCCAGGACGAGCACCTCGACCTGGCACCACAGCTCGTACTTGCGGGCCTCGCTCCAGACCCGGCCCATCTCGGGCAGGGTGTACCGCTCGATCACGCGCGCTCCTCGATGGTGGGGCAGTTGGGTGCCCCTCAGTGTCTCAGGGGATCGAGATGGCTCCCTCGACGGCCTTCAGCGCGATGTCTGACCGCCAGAACCCCCCGCGGACAGACACAGCGCCGACCCCGGCGTACGCCGCCTTGCGGGCCTGTCCCAGCGAATCGCCCACGGCGGTCACCGACAGCACGCGTCCGCCGCAGGTGAGCACCCGGTCGCCGTCGAGTCGGGTCCCGGCGTGCTGAACCGTGACGCCGTCGGCCAGCGGGCCCACGACCACCTCGTCGCCGGCTGCCGGCGTGCCGGGGTAGCCCTCGGCTGCCACCACGACGGTGGCTGCATAGCCGCCGTGCCAGGCCAGCTCCGGATGTCCGGCAAGGGTCCCGACGGCAGCCGAGTGCAGCAGTGCGCCAAGCGGGGACTCGAGCAGCGACAGGACGGCTTGGGTTTCGGGGTCGCCGAAGCGGCAGTTGAACTCGATGACCGACGGACCGCCCAACGTGATGGCCAGGCCCGCGTACAGCAGGCCGGCAAACGGCGTGCCCCGACGCGCCATCTCATCGACGACCGGCTGCAGCACGGTGCGGTGGACAAGCTCGATCGTGCCAGGGGGCAGCCAGGGGAGCGGCGCGTAGGCGCCCATGCCACCGGTGTTGGGCCCCTCGTCCCCGTCGTACGCCCTCTTGTGGTCCTGGGCAGGGAGCAGCGTCACGACCGTCGTGCCGTCGGTGATCGCGAACAGCGACACCTCGGGGCCGTCGAGGAAGGCCTCGACGATGACCTGCGCGCCGGGCGCGGACAGCACATCGCGCGCGAAGGCGACCGCGACGTCGAGGTCGTCGCCGACGTGCACCCCCTTGCCGGCGGCAAGGCCGTCGGCCTTGACGACGTAGGGGGTAGCGGCGGCAGCGAGGTGGGCGGCGCATGCGTCGCCGTCGGTGAAGACCCATGCGGCTGCGGTGGCGACGTTGGCGGCGGCCATGACCTGCTTGGCGAACGCCTTGCTCCCCTCGATCTGCGCAGCAGCTGCGGAGGGGCCGAAACAGGCGATTCCCGCGGCCCGGACCGCGTCGGCGACGCCAGCCACCAGGGGCGCCTCCGGGCCGATCACGACGAGGTCGGCCGCCAGGGAGGTGGCCAGCGCCGCGACTGCCTGGGGGTCGAGCGGATCGACGAGGTGGGCGGCGGCGACAGCGACCGTGCCCGCGTTGCCTGGAGCGCAGTGCAGCTCCGTGACGCCGGGGTCGCGTAGCAGCGCCAGGACGAGGGCGTGCTCGCGGGCGCCGGACCCGACGACGAGGACTCTCACGGGGCGGCAGGTTAGTCGCGTGTCTCGGGCCGGCCTACAGCAAGGAGCGCAGCTGGAGGGTCTGCTCGCGGTCCGGCCCGACTCCGACCGAGGCGAACGGCGCACCGCTCATCTCCTCGAGGGCGCGGACATAGCGCTGGGCGTTCTTCGGCAGGTCGACCAGCTCGCGGGCCGCCGAGATGTCTTCGGCCCAGCCGTCGAAGTACTCATAGACTGGCGTCGCGTGGTGGAAGTCGGTCTGCGTCATCGGCATCTCGTCGAGGCGCCGGCCGTCGACGTCGTAGGCGACGCACACCGCAATACGCTCCCAGCCGGAGAGCACGTCGAGCTTGGTGAGCACGAAGTCGGTGACGCCGTTGACGCGCGCGGCGTAGCGGGCAATGACAGCGTCGTACCAGCCGCAGCGACGCGGGCGGCCGGTCGTCGTGCCGTACTCGTGCCCATCGGCCCGCAGCTTCTCGCCGTCCAAGCCGTCCTGGCCAGCACCCGTCAGCTCGGTCGGGAACGGCCCCTCACCCACCCGGGTCGTGTAGGCCTTGATGACCGCGATGACCTTGTCGACGCGCCGCGGTCCGATCCCCGAGCCGGTGCAGGCGCCGCCCGCGGTGGCGGAGGACGATGTGACGAACGGATAGGTGCCGTGGTCGACGTCGAGCAGGGTCGCCTGCCCACCCTCGAGCAACACGGTCGCGCCGCGGTCGAGCGCCTCATTCAGCAGCAGGCCGGTGTCGGCCACCATCGGGCGCAGCCGGTCCGCGTGGGTCAGCAGGTCCTCCACGACCGCGTCGGCCGTGACGGCCTTGCGGTTGTAGACCTTGACGAGCACCTGGTTCTTCATGTCGAGGGCAGCTTCGACCTTCTGGCGCAAGATCCCCTCGTCGAACAGGTCCTGGACGCGGATGCCGATGCGGTTCATCTTGTCGGCGTACGTCGGACCGATGCCGCGACCGGTCGTGCCGATCTTGCGGCTGCC
>JANLPD010000506.1:0-3894 GCA_031367045.1 Frankiales bacterium
TGAAGCCACGTCTCCGACGCCACGTCTGCCGCATCGGGACCCACCAGCGAGGACAGGTAGCGCAACAGCCGCGGCTGGACGTCCTCGTAGAGCCGCTCGAAGGCCCGCACGTCGCCGCGCTGCGCCTGCGCCACCGCGGCCGCCAGCGAGGGGCTGCTCCGCGCGTGGCCCTCCATCCCACCAGCATCGACCACCAGTCGCCCCGGGTGTAGCGAGACGCCCACTAGCGTCGGCGCCGTGTCGCCGCGCGCCCGGACCCCGTCGTACGCCTTGGTGCGGGCCGCCCTCGACGCGCAGTGGGACGTCCTGCTGGCCGGGCTGCCTTTGCTGGACCCGACGGGTCCGACCGCCGTGGCGGGCTGGACGGTCCGTGAGGTCGAGGCCCACCTGACCGCCACGACGGGCGGGCTGGCCCGGCTGCTCGCCGCAGAGGGTCCCGCCGCGGCCGACACGGGGGTCACCGGCTGGGCCGCCGCGCTGCCGGGCCTGGCCGCAGTCGTCGATGCCGACGCCCGCAGCACCGCCCCGGCCCTGGCCGCTGCCGTTGCCGAGGCACGGGGGGCGCTCGAAGCCGCTGACCCGACCCGCAACGTCGCGCAGCGCACCGGCGCCCACACCCTGTCGGACGCGCTCGTCTTCCGCCTCGTCGAGGGTGTCGTGCACGGGCTGGACCTCGGGATCGAGCCGGCGCGCCCGGCCTTGAAGGAGGTCGTGCGGGCCCTTGTGCAGGTGCTCGCCGAACGCGTGCCGGGTCACGCGGTCGAGCTCCGCGTCCCGCCGTACGCCGTGGTGCAGTGCGTTGCGGGCCCGCGGCACACGCGTGGGACACCGCCCGGGACCGTCGAGGTCGACCCGGTCGCGTGGCTGCTCGTCGCAACCGGCCGGCTGGCGTGGGAGGACGCCGTAGCCGAGGGGCGCATCCGCGTCCGGGGGGATCGGGCTGATCTTCGTGACCACCTGCCGCTGCTCAGCTGACGTCGGGTCAGGCAGGGCACCGGTGGCCCGGCCCACGTCTACACTCGCCGTGTCGGCTTCCCCCCGCGCAACCCGCCTTGAGGAGCTCCCGCGTGTCCGTCGGTCACGGCCAGCCGGATGACCTTGCACTCGACCAGTACCAGCCCGAGCGAGGTGTCGGCGAGGAGTGCGGCGTCTTTGGCGCCTGGGCCCCTGGCGAGGACGTCGCCAAGCTGGCCTACTACGGCCTCTACGCCCTGCAGCACCGTGGGCAGGAGGCGGCCGGCATGGCGGTCTCCGACGGCAGCGCCGTGCTTGTCTACAAGGAGCTCGGCCTGGTCGCCCAGGTCTTCGACGAGGCGACGCTGGGCAGCTTGCAGGGCCACCTCGGCATCGGGCACTGCCGCTACTCCACAACGGGCTCCTGCACCTGGGAAAATGCCCAGCCGTCGTTTCGCCAGCTGCCCACCGGCAGCTCCCTCGCCCTCGGCCACAACGGCAACCTGACCAACACCAGCGAGCTGGCCAGGCGCGTCGCCGAGCTCGGCCTGCCCGAGTCGTCGATGCACTCCACCACCGACTCAGACCTCATCGCCAGCCTGCTCGCGTCGATGCCGGACCTGTCGCTGGAGGAAGCGGCCATGCAGGTCCTGCCGACGCTGCGCGGCGCGTTCTGCCTGGTCTTCATGGACGAGCACACGCTGTACGCCGCCCGCGACCCCCACGGCGTCCGCCCCTTGGTGCTCGGCAAGCTGGAGCGGGGCTGGGTCGTGGCGAGCGAGACCGCCGCGCTCGACATCGTCGGGGCGAGCTTCATCCGGGAGGTCGAGCCGGGCGAGCTGCTCGCCATCGACGAGCACGGTGTCCGCTCGCAGCGCTTCGCTGCCAAGACCCCGAAGGGCTGCCTGTTCGAGTACGTCTACCTCGCCAGACCCGACACGACGATCGCCGGCCAGGGCATCTACACGACCCGGGTCCAGGTCGGCCGCACGCTGGCCTTCGAGGCGCCGGTCGATGCGGATCTCGTCATCCCGGTGCCGGAGTCCGGCACCCCTGCCGCGATCGGCTACGCCGAGCAGAGCGGCATCCCCTACGGCATGGGCCTGGTGAAGAACTCCTACGTCGGGCGCACCTTCATCCAGCCCTCGCAGACCATCCGTCAGCTCGGGATCCGGCTCAAGCTCAACCCGCTGCGCGAGGTCATCAAGGGCAAGCGGCTCGTGGTCGTCGACGACTCGATCGTGCGCGGCAACACCCAGCGGGCGCTCGTCCGGATGCTGCGCGAGGCCGGCGCCGCCGAGGTGCACGTGCGCATCTCCAGCCCCCCCGTCATGTGGCCGTGCTTCTACGGCATCGATTTCGCGAGCCGGGCCGAGCTGATCGCCAGCGGGCAGGGGGTCGAGGAGATCCGCGCCTCGATCGGTGCCGACTCGCTGTACTTCGTCAGCCTCGACGGCCTGATCTCGGCGTCGGCGCAGCCCAAGGACAAGCTGTGCCGGGCCTGCTTCGACGGGATCTACCCGATCGAGATCCCGCACTCCGACCCGATCGGCAAGCACATGCTCGAGGGGATCAGCAACCGCGTCACGCGGGCGGTGGCTCCCGCTGAGGCGCTGCACGAGCCGACCGCGGACCACGAGCACACCGTCGTCGGGACCGTCGTACACAACGGCCAGTCGTCGGCCGACCCGCTCGACGCGCTGCTGACCGGCCGCGCTGCAACCGACGCGCTCGGCCGTCCGTGAGCGGGTGGCGTCCGTGAACGGGGGCCGGGCGTCCTACGCTGCGGCCGGGGTCGACATCGACGCCGGCGAGCGGGCCGTCGAGCTGATGAAGCACCGGGTCGCGCGCGCGTCGCGGTCCGAGGTCGTGGGCGGTCTCGGCGGGTTCGCCGGGCTGTTCAGGCTGGACACCAAGAAATACCGCGACCCGCTGCTCGCCTCGAGCACCGACGGCGTCGGCACCAAGCTGGCGATCGCCCAGGCCATGGACAAGCACGACACGGTCGGCATCGACCTGGTCGGCATGGTCGTCGACGACCTGGTTGTCTGTGGCGCCGAGCCGCTGTTCATGCAGGACTACATCGCGGTCGGCCGGGTCGTCCCCGAACGGGTCGCTGACATCGTCGGCGGCATCGCGGCCGGCTGTGAGCTCGCCGGGTGTGCCCTGATCGGCGGCGAGACCGCCGAGCACCCCGGCTTGATGGATGACGACCACTACGACATCGCCGGGACCGGGGTGGGCGTCGTCGAAGCCGACGAGGTGCTCGGCCAGGACCGGGTCCAGGCGGGCGACGTCGTCATCGCGATGGCCAGCTCCGGACTGCACAGCAATGGTTTCTCGTTGGTCCGCCACGTGCTGCTGCGCGGTGCGCGCCTGCGACTTGACGCAGAGGTCGATGAGCTGGGCGGGGTCCTCGGGCTGGAGCTGCTCGTCCCGACCAGGATCTACGCCAAGGACTGCCTCGCTCTCATCGCGGAGACCGACGTGCACGCTTTCAGCCACGTGACGGGAGGCGGGCTCGCCGCCAACCTGGCCCGGGTCCTGCCGGCCCACCTCACGGCGGTCCTTGACCGCGGGACCTGGGCCCCGCAAGCGGTCTTCGGGCTGGTCCAGGCCCGCGGCAGGGTCGAGCAGGCCGAGATGGAGCGGACCTTCAACATGGGGATCGGGATGGTGGCTGTCGTTCCGCCGGCCGACGTGGACCGCGCGCTGGCCGTCCTCACCGCGCGGCACGTCGGCGCGTGGGTCGTGGGAGAGGTCCTCGGCGCCGACGGCGACGATGGTGGCTCAGCCCGGCTGAGCGGCCACCACCCGACAAGCTAGCCCGGCTTCCTGGGCTGGTCAGCGTCGGTTCTTGTCGGGCCCGTCGTCGTCCTCGGCGTCGTCGTCCACGGCCGAGGGGGTTGTGGACGGCAAGCCGTTGCCGCTCGCGAGCTC
>JANLPD010000517.1:0-2452 GCA_031367045.1 Frankiales bacterium
GGATCGGCAGCGGCCCGGTGGCGGCCAGCCGCGCCGCGGCCTCATCGTGGGCCGGGCGCTCACCGCGCTCGACGGGGTCCGGCGCGGGGAGCACGGCCAGCTGGGCTTGTAGCGCCTGGGTGGCCAGGCTGAGCAGCGGGCGGTGAGGTGGCGCCGGGACCGGTTGTGCTGCCATCGCGGCTACCCCTCCCTGGTTGATGTGAACGTGTGTTCGGAAGCTAAACGTAACTCCGTCCGGCCCCGGCGTCAAGGGCTTCGGTTGTGCAAAGTGTCTATGTGGCAGCAGGTTTGCTGTCCCGGGTCGCTCATAGAGCAGCGCCGTCGTCAAGACCGGTAAGCAATTCTGTGGATAGACAAGCGAGTGGAGGGGGACACCTTGGGCGCTCGCCGGGGGAGGTGGCACTGACGCCCATCGCTACGGGATCAGCAGGACAAGCGTCTCGGCGACGCAAACCGGCTTGCTCAGCCCCTCCGCCTCGATCTCCACCTTTTGCGTGAGCATGAAGCCGAGCGGGTGGTCCGTGACCTCGACGAGCGTGCTCCAGCCGCGGACGCGTGTCCCGACCGGAAGCGGTTGTGGGAAGCGGATCTTGTTGCTTCCGTAGTTGATGGCGGCCGCGAAGCCGTCCCGGGGCAGGAGCGCCGCGGCAAGGTGTGGGATCAGCGAGACGCAGAGGTAGCCGTGGGCGATGGGGCCGCCAAAGGGCCCCTCCTTCGCGCGCTCGACGTCGACGTGGATCCACTGCCGATCCTCGGTCGCCTCGGCGAAGGCGTCGACCCGGGACTGGTCGACCTCGAGCCATTCGCTCGGGCCGCGTCGCTCACCGACAAGGCCTTTCAGGATGTCGACCTGTTCCTGCGCCACGGGGACTTCCAGACGTTGATGGGGTGTCGACGCAGGCTAGCCCGGTCAGCTTCAGGACTTGTCCACAGAGGGGTGGGAAGGGCTGGCGCGACGTCTGGCTCCGCACGAGGGTCGACGGCATGACCCGAGCCGACGCCGAGAGCCCTGCCCGTCTTCGTACGCCGGGAGAGGTGGCGGCGGTGATACCGCTGCTCACCGGCTTCACGCCGGTCGAGAGCGTGGTCGTGGTCTCGCTCAAGGAGCCGCGCGGCAGGATGGGCCTGACGATGCGGTTCGACCTCCCGCCCGTCGACACCGACGGGTCGGTGCAACGCAAGATCGGCCGAGAGCTCGTTGCGCGACTGGTGCATGACAAGGCCACGCGGGCCGTGATCGTTGTGCACACCTCGAGCCCGGACGACGCTGGCGAACTGCCTCGTGCGGCCCTGCTCGCCGGCTTTACCGATGAGCTCCACCGACGCGGGATCCGGCTCACAGAGGCGCTGCTGGTGCGCGAAGGGCTGTGGTGCTCCTACACCTGTCAGCGGTCCTGCTGCCCGCGCGCAGGGACACCGGTCGCCGACAGCGAGCAAGCCGAGCCGGTGACCCGGCTCGCCGCCGAGCGGGTGCTGTCCGGGCGACAGGTTCTCGGCACCCGCCAGGAGCTCGTCGCTTCGCTCACTCCCGTGACCCCGCTCGGCCGCGAGGTGGCGGAGGCGGCGCTCGAGGCGGCCGAGCTCGCGCTGGTCCAGCAGTGCCAGACCGAGGGCCTCGAGGTCGCGCGGACGGTCACGGTGGACCTGGTCCGAGCTGCGCTGGGCCGGCGGACGGCGTTGACCGCGGCGGAGACGGCGCGGGTCGTCGTAGGGCTGCACGACGTGATCGCCCGCGACGAGGTGGCGACCCTGGGTCTGGACCAGGCGGGATCGCTGCTCGTCTTGCTGCACGAGCTCTGCCGCGCAGCGGTTCCGCCCTGGGACGCCCCGGTGTGCACCCTGCTGGCCTGGACCGCCTACGTCGAAGGCGAAGGCGCGCTCGCCAACGTCGGGCTCGAGCGGGCCCTGTCCACAGATCCGTTCTACTCCCTTGCGCTGCTGCTCGACCGCGCCTTGACGGGGCAGGTGGCGCCTTCGGACATCCGCTCGATCCTGGAGGGGACCGCAACGGTCATGGGGACCGGAGGCGCCATGCGTAAAGAGCGGCGGCAACGGCGGTCGCCAGGTTGAGGCTGCTGACTCCCGGCCGCATAGGCAGGCGTACGACGGCGTCCGCTCGCGACCGCAGCGCCTGGCCGACACCCACACGCTCGCTGCCCACGACGAGGACGGCGTCGCCCGGGAGGTCGGCCGGCCGCAGATTCTCCCCGTCGGAGTCAAGGACGAGCAGCGGCCCGCGGATCGAGTCGAGCTCGCCCTCTCGCAGGTGCAGGACGGGGAGCGCGAAGTGCAGACCGGCGCTCCCACGCAGGACGGCCGGGTGCCAGGGATCGAGCTCGCCCGTCGTCACCAGACCGCTGGCCCCTGCTGCAGCGGCTGCCCGGATCGCCGCGCCGGCGTTGCCGGCGTGCCGCGGGGCGTCGAGCAGCACAAGCGGGCTACTCCGGAGGAC
>JANLPD010000556.1:0-1574 GCA_031367045.1 Frankiales bacterium
CGCCCTCACAGACCCCGCCCGCACAACGGCAGCGGCACGTCCCGGCGTGCTCGTCCTTCCGATCATGCTCGTGCTGGGGCCCGGGCCTGCTGGCCGTCGGGCCCGGGGAGTTGGGCCCCCAAGCGGCCTGTGGACCGTGCGGCTGCGGGTGGTTCGCGGGTGTGTCCGGGACGGGCCGGCCAATCTTGCCGCCGTCGTGGTCAGGCTCGTGGTCGGTGTGGTGGTGGCGGGCGCCCTCGACCGCGTCCTCGACAACGTCGAGTGCCGCGCCAGCCTTCCGGGCCAGTTTGCGGGCGGCTTCGCGTAACCCTCCGGCCTTCTCCGCGTCCTTGCCGACCTCGTCGTCGACGTCCTTGTGGATGGCGTCGTCTTCGCTCATCGGAGCCCACTGCCCGGCGCCGCGGGTGACTGCCCAGCATTGGGGTGCTGCGGCGGCGCGGTGGCGTCGATGTACTGCAGCTGCACGGGGCTTTGATGGTCGGCATTCGGCGGTGCACCAAACCATGGGGTGGCGCCGCCGTCGCTGGTCGCTCCCTCCGGCGCCACCACGGGCTGGATGTAGGTCTGGCCGCGTCCGTTGGTCGCGGTGTGCTTGGGGTTGCGGGTCCAGTCCCAACACAGGTAGCCGTAGCCACGGTCGGCATCGAGGTTGAAGTCGACGGGGTAGCCGGTGGCGGACAGGATCCGTCCGATCAGGTAGCTCGAGAACGGCACCGGGTCACCGAGCGGGTTGCCGCCGCCGTCGTTCAGGATGAGGTTCTCGCGGTTGAGCACGTCGGTGATCGCGGGGCTGTAGGCACCTTCGTACTGCGGTCGTTGCCGCTGGTCCCCACGGTTGTGGCCGAGCAGCATCTGGTCCGGGAGGTCACCGGCCCGGTAGGGCCCGGGGACGGTCAGCCCCTTGCTGTCGCCGAGGCGCTCGTCGATCCACTGCCGGGTGTCGGGGTTGAGGCCGAGCCGGGTCATCTCGGCCTCAACGTCCCACATCTCCAGGGGTGTGTCGTAGAACGTCCCGTCGCTGCCCCGTGACTTCGACGGGTAGGCCCACGGTCGGCGGTACTCGTTCGGCTTGTGGGCGGCGTCCTGCTTCTCCCGCACCGGAAGGTAGGGGAACGGTGTCTGTGGGTTGTGCAGCTGACCGAGCCCGTCGCTGGCCAGGTCGAGGTTGCCCATGATGTCGTTGGCGTGCGCGAGCGCTTCAATGAACGCCGCATCGGCGGTCGAACCCAGCGTGATCAGCGCGGTATCGATCTCGTTCGGGACTGCCAGTTCCCCGTCGGGGTAGAGACGTTCACCGTGCGGATAGACAAAGCCGGTGTGCGCGAGGATCTCGTGCGCGTTCGTCGCGATGTTCCAGCCGATCATCGCCAGCTCATGCAGACCTGCCCGGAGCGGGTAGCTGAAGGGGCTGGCGAGCATCTTCACCAGGTCGCCCGCCAGTTTCAGGGCAGCCTCGGCTTCCTTCTTGATCCAGTCCAGGATGGCTTTGATGGCGTTGCAGAGGTCCTCGACGGGATCGCCGGACGACGGTCCGGAGAAGTCCGGAGCGCTGGCCAGGTCGGTGAAGTCCGAAG
>JANLPD010000574.1:0-3772 GCA_031367045.1 Frankiales bacterium
CGGTGATAGCCATCCGGTGACAGCTCAGCCCGCCGCAAGCGGATCTCGCGCCGGCGCTGCCAGCTGCTGACAAGCAGGCGCTGGCTATCGGTGGCAAGGTTGTCCACGACGGAGCCGAGATCTTCGACGAGCTCCACCGAGCGATCCTCCCAGGTAACGGGGCCGGAGGCGGATCGCGAGGCATCCAGAGGCGCCGTGCCGCTCCGCAAGGTAATCCCTTCTGCAGGCGTTGACCCGGCTGTCCCGATCAGCGCACGCTGTTCGGCCCCTCATTGACGAGGGGACTCTCATGACGAGCAACCTGCCCGCGGTGCCTGAGGACGTGACTCCGTTCGCGATGGCCGCGTTCTTGGCCCGCTATCGGGAACCGACGGTGAGCGCGTACCGCCGGGACCTGTGGTGCTTTTGGAGCTGGTGCGCCGGACGCGAGATCCTGCCGCTGCAAGCTCGCCGTCCTCATATCAAGCTGTGCCTGCGTGACCTGGAGCGGCGCGGCTATGCGACCGCGACGATCAGCCGGCGCCGCTCGACCGTGGCCGGTTGTTCAAGTACGCCGTCATCGACGAGGTCGTTGTCGCGAACCCGACGCTGACCGTCGGCCGGCCCCGAGTCGTCTGGGAAGGGCAGCGCCGGACCGCGTTGCAGCCGCTGGAGTTCGCTGCGGTCCTCACGGCAGCCCGTCAGCACAGCGGCACCGTACATGCCCTGGTCGCCTTGCTTGGCATGCTGGGGCTGCGGGTGAGTGAAGCGTGCAACACCCAGATCAGCGATCTGCGCTACTCACGGCCGGATCGACCACATCCAGTGCTCGTGGGTGAAGCTCGGTGCTGACCAGTGCGGCCAGGTGCTCGCCGGCGGCGTCGACGACCTCGGTGGCACGCTGATGGAGAAGACCATCAGCCGCATGGCGGGATCGGCGTACGGCTCGCATAATTCCGTCGACGAGCTCCAAGCCATGGTGCGCGCCGCGGAACGCACGCCGCGGCAGCGCACCACCACGTATCACGAGGTGCCGCTCGAGCGCTGGCACACGGCACGCCGCGCGACGTCGCCCAAGGTGACCCTGCCGTTGCTCCCGGGACCCTCTTGACTCCTCGCGTCCCGTCAGAGGCGGAAGAGCCGACGGCGAAGTATCAGGTTGATGACGACGGGCCCGGCCGGCAGTCGGCGGTGCGGGCCGGTTGTCTTGCTGCTGCCTCGTGGAGGCCGAGTGCGGGAGTAGCCGTTGTTCCGGTGGACCTGCCGTGCTTTCGCCGGCGTGCTGCCCGGCGTCGACGGCGACGGGCAGCGTTCACGGGGGGCCGGCGGCCCACCCGGTGACGCCGACGATGCGCAGGACCAGCACCAGGTCGAAGGGCTGGTTGCGGTACTGCAGGTAGGCCGCCGCCAGCCTGCCGGCCAGGTCGTCCGCACGGCCGGCCGCGGCGTCCCCGTGCCAGCGCAGCTCGGCCCGCACCCACCACAGGCGCGACCAGTCGTCGCGGTCCCAGTGTTCCACCAGCAGGGCGGCCCGCGGATCGGACTCCAGGTTGCGCTGCCGCTGCAGCCGGGACGACGACTTGGGCTTGACCCGGTCGACGGGCACGCCCACGAAGCCGTCCTCGTCCACCGCGTACACGACGGGCACCGCGTCGACGCCGCGCTCGGCGTGCACCGTGCACAGGACGCCGTGGTCGTGCGCGGCGAGGCGTGCTCGCGCCTCGGTCGTCGTGAGCCTCATGGCAGTCAGCCGGTGCGCATGGACAGGGGGCCCCTCGAGGCGTGGGAGTAGCGACGTCCCGACGGTAGCGCCTCGCGCGGCTACCCCGGCGAACCCGGCGCTCCGTTTCGGCGTTCGCGCGAGCGGTCGCCGCCGGGCCAGCGGCGCCGCGGACGGGCTCGGCGACCCACCGCAGGGCGTACGCTGCCCGGAAACTTCCTGCGACTCCCGCGCTCACCTTCACCCCTAGAGGCCGGGTGGTGTCATGAACATCTCCGTCTGGGTGCAGCGCCACGGCCACCGGCGGCCGGACGCCCCCGCGCTGGCCGTCGGCGAGCGGGTCCACGCCGACTGGCGCACATTCGCAGCGCGCGTGGCGGGCGCGGCTGGCGGGCTGCGCGACGACCTGGGCCTGTCGCCGGGTGACCGCGTCGCCATCGTCATGCGTAACCGCCCCGAGTACCTCGAGGCGCTGTATGCGATCTGGCACGCCGGGCTAGTCGCCGTCCCCGTCAACGCCCGGCTGCACCCCGAAGAGATCGCTTTCATCCTCCAGGACAGCGGAACGTCGCTCGTCCTCACCGACGACGAGCACGCCAAGGATGTCGAGCCGCTGGTGGACGCGGTCGAGGCGCTGCAGACGGCCGTGCTGGCACCCGGACCACGGTGGGACCGGCTCACCGCCTCGACCCCGGCACCGCTCGTCGACCGCCAGCCGGGGGACGCGGCGTGGCTGTTCTACACGAGCGGCACCACGGGTCGCCCCAAGGGAGCGACGCTCACGCAGCGCAACCTGCTCATGATGTCGCTCAGCTACTTCGCCGACATCGACCCCGTGATGCCGCAGGACTGCATCCTGCACGCCGCACCGCTGTCCCACGGCGGAGGGTTGTACGGGCTGCCGCACGTCGCGCGGGGGGCGGTGAGCGTCATGCCGGAGTCGGGAAGCGTCGACGGGCAGGAGCTCGCGACCCTCATGCGCCGCTGGCCGGGGATGTCGTTCTTCGCCGCGCCGATCATGGTCAAGCGGCTGGCCGCTGACCCCGCCGTCGCCGCCGCCGACCTCTCCCACCTCAAGACGATCGTCTACGGCGGCGCGCCCATGTACCTGGCCGACCTCGAGGATGCGCTCGCCGTGTTCGGCCCCCGCCTCGCGCAGATCTACGGGCAGGGCGAGACCCCGATGACGATCACCGCTCTGTCGAAGGCGGACCACATCGAGCAGGACGACCCCAGGTGGCGCGAGCGCATGCAGAGCGTTGGCTTCCCGCGGACCGACGTTGAGGTCCGTGTCGTGGACGACGGCGACCGCGACCTCCCCGTCGGCGAGATCGGTGAGGTGGTGGTCCGGGGCGACGTGGTGATGGCCGGCTACTGGAACCAGCCCGACGCCACCGCCGAGACGCTGCGGGGCGGCTGGCTGCACACGGGCGACATCGGCAGCTTCGACGCGGACGGGTACCTCACGCTGCGCGACCGCTCCAAAGACCTGATCATCAGCGGGGGCATGAACATCTACCCGCGTGAAGTCGAGGAGGCGTTGCTTCGCCACCCGTCCATCAAGGCCGTCGCGGTTGTCGGCCGACCGGACCCGGAATGGGGCGAGGCGGTGGTGGCCTTCGTCGTCACGGCAGACGGCGAACGGACGCCGGTGGAGGAGCTTGACCGGACGTGCCTCGACAGCATCGCGCGTTTCAAGCGGCCGAAGGACTACCGCTTCGTCGACGCTTTGCCGACCAACAACTACGGCAAGGTCGTCAAGCGGGAGCTACGCGACCGGCTGCGCTCCGAGGCGGCGGAGCCCACCGCGTCCTGAACCGGCGATCCGATGGTGGTGTGGGCGCCACCCGGCCTTTCGGAGACGCAGGATCTGTTGTTAGGTTGGTCACACTCTGGCTGGCCTCGGCAGTGAGCGCTCTAACTTGCCCGGACCCGTCGCCCTAGCTTTGCTGATCAAGAGGTCGTCTCCCCCATGAAGCTCGCCCTGTACCTGCCGAACTTCCGCAACAACGTGACGGTGAAAGAGCTCACCGACCTCACCGACCTCGCCGAGGAGCTTGACTTCGACTCGGT
>JANLPD010000611.1:0-8574 GCA_031367045.1 Frankiales bacterium
AAGGTCTTGTCGACCACCTTTCCGGTCAGGACGTTCTTCAGCGTCGTCCGCACGAATGCCCCGCCCTTGCCGGGCTTCACGTGCTGGAACTCGATGACGGACCACAACCCGTTGTCGAGGTTGAGCACCATGCCGTTCTTGAGCTCGTTCGTGGAGGCCATGAGCAGCGAGTCTAGATGGGCCCCTCGGCGCGGCCCACCGACATGCAGCTGACTCGAAGATCCACCAACGTCGGGGCCAGCGGCATGCTGCCCCTCAACCGGGAAGGTGTGGACGCAACGACGCCAGGTGCTCGATCGCAGCGCGGTAGCCGTCGACGCCCATGCCGGTGATGGTCGCGGCGGCCACAGCGCTGATCACGCTGTGGTGGCGGAACTCCTCGCGGGCGTGGGTCTGGCTGATATGCACCTCGACCAAGGTTGCGACCAGGGACGCCGCGTCGCGCAGCGCGTAGGAGTAGTGGCTCCACGCACCGGGGTTCAGCACCACCGCCAGACCTGCGTCGGCGGCCTCGTGCAGCCAGCCGAGCATCGTCGCCTCGTCGTCGGTCTGCCGCACGTCGACAGCGAGCCCGACTGCCTGGCCGGCCTGCTCGCACAGGGTCACGAGCTCGGCGTACGTCGTGCTGCCGTAGATCTCGGGCTCACGGCTGCCGAGCCGGCCGAGGTTGGGTCCGTTCAGGACCAGCACGCGGGTCACAGGGAGACCTTGCCATCGTCGGCCCCGGCAACGGTGGACCACGCCGCCTTGACGAGCGACGGGTCGGGGTCGTCGAGCACCCGCGCCTGCGCGAGCGCGTCCAGCACCACGAAGCGCAACCGGCTGCCACGGCTCTTCTTGTCCACGGCCATGGCGGCGTGCAGCTGAGCCCAGTCACCGGCGTAGGACGTCGGAAGGCCGAGGCCCTGCAGGAGGACGCGGTGCCGGTCGGCCGTCGCGTCGTCGAGCCGCCCGGCGATCCGGCCCAGCTCGGCGGCGAAGCACAGGCCGACGGAGACGGCCGCGCCGTGGCGCCAGCGGTAGTGCTCGACCTTCTCGATGGCGTGGCCAAGGGTGTGGCCGTAGTTGAGCAGCTCGCGCCCGCCCTGCTCGGTGAGGTCGGCGCCGACGACCGCGGCCTTCACGGCGACGGCGCGCTCCACCAGCTCACGGGTGTGCGGCCCGTCCGGGGTACTGGCCGCGGCCAGGTCCTCCTCAACGAGCTCAAGGATGCGCGGGTCGTGCGTGAAGCCCACCTTCACGACCTCGGCGAGCCCGGCGACGTAGTCGTCTCGGGGCAGCGTCTGCAGGGCGGTGAGGTCGCACAGGACTCCGGCCGGCGGATGAAAAACGCCCACGAGGTTCTTGCCGGCGGCGGTGTTGACCGCGGTCTTCCCGCCGACCGCGGCGTCGACCATGCCGAGCAGGGTGGTGGGCAGGTGCAGGACCGGCACCCCGCGCAGCCAGGTCGCCGCCACGAAGCCGGCGAGGTCGGTGGTCGCCCCACCGCCGACGGCCACGATCGCGTCGGTGCGGGTGAAGCCGAGCTTTCCGAGGACGTCCCAGAGGTACGCCGCGACCTTCAGGTCCTTGCTCTGTTCGCCTTCGGGGACCTCGACGAGGTGGGCCTGCTTGCCCTGCTCGAGCAGGGCGGCATGGACCGCAGCGGCAGTGGCAGTCAATGCGGGTGGGTGGACGACCGCGACGCGCTGGCTGCCGGCGACGAGCGGGCCCAGCTCGCCGAGCAGACCTTCGCCGACCACGACGTCGTAGGGCTTGTCCCCCGCCACCGTGATGCGGGTGGGCCGGCTCACGAGCGCACCTGTTCGGCAATCTGCTCGGGCGTCTTGTCGTCGGTGTCCACCGTGCGGGTCGCTACCTCGAGGTAGAGCGGGAGCCGGGCCTCCAGCAGGGTCCGCAGGACGGCGCGCGGGTTCAGCGCCAGCACCGGGCGGTCGCGGGACAGGCCGACCCGGCTCGCGGCGGCGCCGAGGCCCACCTTCAGAAACACGACCTCGTGCCCCTTGAGCAGGGCGCGGGTCTGCTCGGACAGGACGGCGCCCCCGCCGAGGCTGAGCACGCCATCATGGCTCTGCAGCGCGGTGGCAACCGCCTGGCGCTCGAGCTCCCGGAAGCGATCCTCGCCGTCGTCGTAGAAGACCTCGGCCACGGTCTTGCCCGCCAGCTGCTCGACGTCGTGGTCGGTGTCACGAAAGCCCACGCCGGTCGCCTCGGCGAGCAGCCTGCCGACCGTGGTCTTGCCCGCCCCTGGCGGTCCCACGAGCACGACCGTGGGACGCGTCACCGGATCTCGAGCGCCTTCAGGTAGGACTCTGCGTTGCGCCGCGTCTCCTGGACCGAGTCGCCGCCGAACTTCTCGAGGCAGACGTCGGCCAGCACCAGCGCGACCATCGCCTCGGCGACGACACCGGCGGCTGGGACAGCGCAGACATCACTGCGCTGGTGGATGGCGACGGCGGCCTCACCGGTCGCGGTGTCGATCGTCTGGAGCGCACGGGGGACGGTGCTGATGGGCTTCATGGCAGCGCGGACGCGCAGCACTTCGCCGGTGCTCATTCCCCCCTCGGTGCCACCGGCGCGACCGCTCGTGCGGGTCAGTCCCTGCTCGCCCCGCACGATCTCGTCGTGGGCCTGACTGCCACGGCGCCGGGCGCTCTGGAAACCGTCCCCGACCTCGATGCCCTTGATGGCCTGGATGCCCATGAGCGCACCCGCCAGCTTGGAGTCCAGCCGACGGTCCCAGTGCACGTGGCTACCCAGGCCCGGGGGCAGTCCGTAGGCCAGCACCTCCACCACCCCGCCGAGGGTGTCGCCCTCCTTCTTGGCAAGGTCGACCTCCTCGACCATCCTGGCGCTGCTGTCCGCGTCAAAGGCCCGGGCGGGGCTCTCGTCGATGGCCGCGAGGTCGGCCGGCTGCGGAAGCGGCGTGCCCGCTGGCACGGCCACCGAGCCGATGCTCACCACATGCGAGAGCACCTCCACGCCGTACGCCTGTCGCAGGAAAGCCTTGGCGACGGCGCCCAGGGCGACCCGGGCGGCGGTCTCTCGCGCACTCGCCCGCTCGAGCACCGGGCGCGCGTCGTCGAAGCCGTACTTCTGCATCCCCACGAGGTCGGCGTGCCCCGGCCGCGGCCGGGTGAGGGGCTCGTTGCGCGCCAGCCCTTCGAGCTGCTCGTCGGTCACCGGGTCGGGACTCATGACGACCTGCCACTTGGGCCACTCGGTGTTGCCCACCATGATCGCGACCGGACCACCCATCGAGGTGCCGTGGCGGACGCCGCCGAGGAAGCTCACCTCGTCGCGCTCGAACGCCATCCGGGCGCCCCGGCCATAGCCCAGCCGGCGGCGGGCCAGGTCGTCCCCGACGACGTGCGTGGAGACGGACACGCCAGCGGGGAGTCCCTCGAGCACCGCCACGAGGGCGGGACCGTGGGACTCCCCGGAAGTCAGCCAGCGGAGCACAAGAGCAGTCTCCCACGCTCGGCGCTACAGGACGCTGATGGTCTCCCCGAGCGCGATCCGACCGGGCTGGTCGTCGCCGACCTGCACGACCGCACCGGTCACCTTGCCGGCACTGTTCTTGGTGTAGGCGAGCACGACGAGCTCACCGTATTTGCCGAATCGCTGCGCCGGAAGCACGGTCTTGCTCGCGCCGGACACCAGGAACGAGAAGGTGGACGCCTGGTCGCCGGTGCCGACAGTCAGCGCGGTCAGCTTCAGGGAGTACGGCGCATTGGCCGTCGTCCCGGTCCCCGTCGTCCCGTTCGTTCCGGTGGTTCCGGTGGTTCCGGTGGTTCCGGTGGTTCCGGTCGCCGCTGTCGGGCCGGCCGGGCCGGCGGCAACTACTGGCTGCACATAGAGCGGCTTGAAGGGATCGCGGCCCAGTTGCTCCTTGAAGACCGCGGGGAGCTGCACCGGCTTGGGCGCCGCGACCACGACACTCGGTTTCGGCGCCGTCGCCTTCTTGCCCACAACTTTCGGGACAGCTTTCCCGGCGGGACGGGTGCTGGCAGCCTGGCTGCTGTCGCTACCACCGCTGGTCAGGAAGTAGCCACCGGCGCCAAGAAGCAGAGCGGCCACGACGCCACCTGCAACGATCAGCGCCTTCTTGTTGCTGTTGCCCTGCTCGGTGACGGCGCTGTCGGCCGTGGCCTCGTCAGTGGCGAAAGGGAACTCGGTCATCGTCGACTCCTACTTCGCCGCAGCGGCGTTGGGTACGACGACAGCAGTCGCCGGCGGGCGGTTGTCGGCCGTGTAGACCTGGCCGAGAAGGGTGGCAGTGAGGCTCTTGCCGTCGTCGACCGGCCCGCTGGCCGTCGACGTGACCGGCCGCACCGGGCTCACGCCGGGTGCGAGCGAGACGTTCGTCAAGCGCATCGAGCGTTGCAGGCTCTCGAGAGCTGACACGAACTGCTCGATCTGGAAGAAGCCGCCGACAACGTTGAGGGTCACTCCGATGCTGGCCAGCTGACCGGCTGCGCTGCTCGAGGCTGCGGCAGCCGCCGGGGCGGCGACGACGGCACCGGATGTCCCGGCGGGCGGAGCAGCGGCGGGCCTGGCGGGAGAAGCAGCGGCTGGCACGGTGACGGGCGCAGTAGCCAGCGACGCTGCCGCGACGAGGGTGGTCGACGAAGGCGAGACGCTGACCAGCTCCACACCGGAGCTCTTGGCCGCTTTGTTCAACGCGCGGATCAGGGCCGGCATCGCACGCGAGTCCGGGATGCGGGCGGCGACAGCCGCGAGCTTGGCCTGCTCCTTCGGCAGGTCCCTGGCCTGGGCCTTGAGCTGCACCAGCTGCGTCTCGAGAGCGTTGTTGGCGTCAACCTGGATCGCGGCGGCCTGGCGGAGCTCGGTGGCGTGCTGTCGTTTGGGCGAGACGAGCAGGAACCAGCCGCCTGCCACGATCGCGAGGCACCCGACGACGGTCAGGGCGACCCACTGCTTGAGCTTGTCCATGTCAGCCTCCGGCCGGCTTGGTGAAGCGGCCGGACAGGGCGGCCTGCGTGAGGTTGGCGGTCGAGGTGAAGTTGACGGCCTTGCGGGTGCCGATGAGAAACTCCGACGAGCTGGAGAAATCTGGGTCCGCGTAGGCTTTCTGCGCGGCGAGCGACTCGAGCCAGACCGCTACGTCGTCGTGGCTGAAGGCGATGCCGGTGACGGCCACGGTCCCGATGCCGGGGGTGCTTGAGCCGACCGGCGTGGGGGCGGCGCCCTGGGTGAACGTGAGGTTCTTCACCCACACGTTCTCGGGCACCCGGAGGCTGAGGTCGTTCATGAGCTGCGAGTAGCGGACCTCTTGGCCCATGGCTTGGGTCAGCATCGCCTGCGCAGCGGCGGCCCGGGCGTAGACGCCCGTGACGTCGGCGTACTTGGCGGTTTCGACCTGCAGCTGGGTGTGCCTGGTGCCAGCAGCAGCCACGCTGTCGTTGGCGCTGCTCACGCTGCCCGCCGCGGCGAGAAACAGCAGGCCCACGACGCCGAGGGCCGCCACGACGCCGGCGCCCAGCCCGTACTGCACCTGCCGGAAGCGGCGCTTCTCCGCAATCTCAGGCGGGAGCAGGTTGACGCGCGGGAGGATGGCGAGGCCGCTCCCGACGAGACGAGTCTCTGCAGTTAGAGAAGTCATGACGCCACCCCCATAGCGAGCCCGACCGGCACGGTGACCATGGGCTCGACGTAGGCGAGCTGCTCGTCGGTCAGGCCCGTCTTGCCCAGTTTCAGCAGGGACATCGGACGAGCCGCCTCAACGGGCAGGCGGGTCGCAGCCGAGAGCCGGGACGTCAGCCCGACGAGGCGGGAACCACCGCCGGACAGGACCACTCGGCCGATGCGCGCGGCACCAGGCTGGGCGAGGTAGTAGTCCAGCGAACCGCGGACCTCCTCGACGAAGGCGCTGCCGGCTGCCTCGATGGCCCGGTTGGCCGGGTGGGCTTCGGCGCTGCCAGCAACCGCGGCGAGGCCGGTCGACTGCTTGACCGACTCGGCCTGATCCGACGGAACGCCAAGGCGCTCCGCGACGGCATCGGTGATGTCCGCGCCGCCCATGAGCAGGATGCGGACGAAACGTGGGACGCCGCCCTGGTGGACAACGATGTTGGTGACGCTGGCGCCGATATCCACTAGCGCCTCGGCCTGCATCGAGCCGAGTCCCGTCTCGGGCGTCACGAGCGAGCGGAGCAACGCGAAGCTGTTGAGGTCGACCATGCCCGGCTGGAGGCCGGCCTTCTCCACGGCCTCAAGGGCGCTGCCGACCATGTCGCGTGCCGCGGCGACGAGGAGGACCCGGAGCATGCGGCCGCCGGCGTCGTTGGTGAACTCCTCGAGCGGGTGGAAGTCCAGGATCGCCTGCTCCACCGGCATCGGGATGAAATCCTGCACCTGAAAGGACAGCGATTTGCGCAGCTCGTCGGCCGGCAGCCAGGGCAGGTCTACCTGGCGGACGACGACCTTCTGGTTCGCCACCCCCACGATGACCTTCTTGGTGCTGAACTTCGCCTGCGACCACAGCTGCTGCAGTGCGCTGGCGACGGCGTCTGTGTCGACGACCTCACCGTCCCGCACTGCGCCCGCCGGGAGCGCTACCTGACCGAACCGCTCAAGCGTCGCCGGGCCCTTGCCCGTGCTCAGCTCGGCGGCTCGCACGCCGGAGGTCCCGATGTCGAGTCCCACCACTGGTCGTCCTGCCACTGCCCTGGTCCCCTCTTGCAGCGGCCGGAGCCGCGAGGTGCCCGGTCGTGTCGCCGACCGGTGTCAAAAAGACGCATCGGCCAAGAGCGGCGGTGCCTTGAGCAGTCCGGGTGACGCAGTTGCGCCGTACGGCGCAATCTGCTGCGTCATACGCCACTTACGGAGAGGTAGGCGTCAGCCAGCAGTCCCCCGGCCACAATCCCCACGAGGGTGCCCACGAGCATGAAGGGGCCGTGCGGTACCCGCGTCTTGCGGCCGGCCTTCCCCGTCGCGAGGAGGATGAGGCTGATAATTCCGCCGATGAAGAAACCGCCAAACGTCCCGACAATCCACTGCGCCAGCCCCAGGTAGCCCAGGTAGCCGCCCAGCACCCCGGCGAGCTTGACGTCTCCGTAGCCCATCCCACCGAAGAACCACAGGACGTAATAGAGGGCGAACATCGCCGCACCGCCGGAAAGCACGTACAGCAGTCGCTGCGGCTCGTGGTCGACAAGGGCGGCCACCACGAGCAGCACGCCGCCGACGGGGTACGCCGGGAGCGTCAGCACGTCGGGCAGCCGCTTGGTGTCGAGATCGATGAGCGCCAGGGCCAGCCCGACGGCCGCGAGGTACAAGAAGGCCGGCAGGGCCGCGTCGAGCCCGAAGCGCACAGCCATCATCGCGAAGAGCGCCCCGGTCCCCGCCTCGACGAGCGGGTAGCGGACGCTGATCGGCTCCCCGCAGTCGCGGCAGCGCCCCCGCAGCAGGAGCCAGCCCAGCACCGGCACGTTGTCCCGCGTCCGTATTGCCTTATGGCAACCGGGGCAGGCGCTCGGCGGACGGACCACCGACTCGCCCCGCGGGACGCGCCAGACGACGACGTTGAGGAACGAGCCGATGGCGAGCCCGAACACAGCACAGACGATGGCGAGCACCGCGCCAGTCTGCCCCCAGGTGGCGACCCCGAGGCCGCTGCCCCCCGCGACATGCCGCTAGTTGATGTCTTTTCCGTCGTCCTCGCGGAAGCTCAGGACCTGGACATCGAGGGTGGCGCCGGGAGGGTTGCTGGCGAAGCACTCATCGAGGTGGAAGTCAGGGCTACCACCGAGGTCGACGGTCTTGGCGAAGATGGTGCCGATCGTGTTGAGGCCGCCCTGCCCGGTCAGCGTGCCGTCGGGCACGAAGATGGCCGCGACGAGGAAGGGTGAGCTGTTGCCACCCTGGTAGCCCAGCGAGTTGCCGATGACCACGATCGTGACGCTGTTGCTGGCGCAGCTGGCCGTCTGGTCGAGGGCGCGCTTGAAGCTGGCCGGGAAGTCACCGCTGGACAGGCTGACCGGTCCGTTGTCCCAGAACAGCACCGGCGAAGTCACGCCCGCCGTGACGAGGTTGGTCAGCTGTGCGCTCAGCCCGGAGGTCGCCAGGTTGTAGGTCCCCTCTGCCTGCGCCTGCGCCTTCAGCGCGTCGTACTGCGCGTCGGTGAGCCCGCGCGGCCGGTAGCCGTAGTTCGCGAGGTCGGTCGCCGTGAACTTCGACGACAGCGGGTACTTCGAGCCATCGCTGCGGACGTACTTGCCGTAGCAGGCATCACCGTTGACGAGGTCCGTGGCCGGTGCGCCACTGCCGTCCTGGTCGTACTTGAAGGTGGTGTTGCACGCGGTGCTGAGGTGGACCGGGGCACCCCCGCTGCCGGAGCCGCAGGAGGTGTTGGAGGTCGAGACGTTACCCACGGCGTGAGCGGCCGTCGGCTGGTCGTAGAACAGGTCCACCTTGGACCGGCCCGCGGCCGCGTCGTACTCGAACTGCGTGCCGCTGCCGGGTCTCGAGTCGTCCTGGCGGTTGGCCATGCAGCCTGCCGTGAAGATGCTCTCGGAGTGGATGCCGACGTTGCCGTTGCCGCTGAAAGAC
>JANLPD010000645.1:0-4842 GCA_031367045.1 Frankiales bacterium
AGACGACGAACGCCAACAAACTGCGCTACAACACCTGCACCATCGACAACACGCCCTTTGCCGACTTCCTCTCCCCAGGAAGCACAATTGCGCAGGCCACCGCCGCGAGCCCGGGGACCGGTCTACTGACCGCAGCTATCCTGCGCAACCCCAACTTCTTTGTCGTCCCCGTGCTCTACAGCGAAGCGCGGCCCGGCAACGGCAAGTACCCCATCTCGCAGTTTCGGGGCTTCTACCTTGAGTGCTTCAAGGGAAACAAGCCTGTCGACCCGCCTGGGACCTGCACACAAGGCAAGAGCGGCCAGATCACGGAGCTGCAGGGCTACGCGTTCAACCTCACGGCTCTGACGGCCAGCGACGCGAACACCGGCGACACGTCGATCTACTACGGGGGCGGTACCACCGTGCCCGTCCTCGTCAAGTGACCCGCACGACCACTTTCATGACCCCGAATACCAGGAGCGTCTGACCCAATGGGCCGCCGTACCGTCTTGCTCATCGCCGCTGTGCTCATCGCAGCGGTCGGCACCGCACTGATCTTCGCCTACGTCAGCTCGGTCAACGACCGGGCGCTCGCCGACCAGTCACCCAAGAAGGTGCTGGTCGTCACCCGCGACATCGCAGCGGGCACGAGCGCCGTGGATGCCGAGAAGGCGGGCTCGTTCGAGCTCAAGGAGCTGGCGTCGGCCTCCATCCCGGAAGGGTCGCTGTCCGACCTCACGCCCGTCCGCGACAAGGTCGCCCTCGCCCCGATCTTCGTGGGCGAGCAGGTGCTGGCTGCCAAGTTCGGCACCATCGCCGCGTCCAGCGGCTTGTCACTCACGGCCGGCAAGCTGGCGGTGAGCATCCAGCTCGCAGACCCGGCGCGCGTCGCCGGCTTCGTACAGCCCGGCTCTGAGGTTGCCATCTTCGTGACGCTGACGGGGGCGCAGCCCGGCGTCCCGGCCGCTCAGGACGTCACCCGGGTGCTCCTGCCCCGGGCGCAGGTCATTGCCGTGGGTCCGACGACCATCACCCAGACGGCCACCACGTCGACCGGCAAGGCTGACGCCGGCACCAACGTCGAGGCCCTCCCCCGCGCCATCCTGACGCTCGCGCTCCTTCAGGCCGACGCGCAGCGACTCATCTACGCCTCCCAGAAGGGGCAGCTCTACTTCGGGCTGCTCAACAAGGACTCGAAGGTCGATCGCGGCCAGCCCGTGACCGCCGCGAACCTGTTCGGCTAGGTCGACCACCATGAGCACCGTCATCGTCGATCCAGACGTGACAGCAGCCGAGACACTCAACACCGCGCTCGGCGGGTTGGCCGCGGTCCTGCCGTCCCTGGACCACCTGCGCCGCTACCTCGAGACCGAACCGCTGGTCACCGCGGTGATCGTCGGAGCCAGCCTGGACCAGGACGCGGCCCTGCGCTTCACCGAGTCGCAGCGCGTGTCCCGGCCGACTCTCGGTGTCGTGCTGGTCCGTCGTCGGGTGGAGACCTCGCTGCTGCGTGAGGCGCTTCGCAGCGGCATCCGCGAGGTCGTCGCCGAGCGCCAGCTCAGCGACATCGTCGACGCGGTACACCGCATCGACGAGCTCGCCCGCGCCATGCTCGAGCAGAGCATCGACGGGCCCCCAGACCCCACCGGAGAGACGCTCGGCACGGTCGTGACGGTCTTTGCCGCGAAGGGTGGCTGCGGCAAGACCACCATCGCCACCAACCTCGCCGCGGTGCTCGCTGCCGGCGGTCGCCGTGAGGTGTGCCTCGTCGACCTGGACCTGGCCTTCGGCGATGTCGCGATCGCCTTGCAGCTCTTTCCCGCCCACACCATCGCCGACGCCGTCGGCATGGGGGCGAGCCTCGACGCCGCGGCCCTGGAGTCGCTGCTCACGCCGCACTCCCCCGGCCTGACCACCCTGGTCGCGCCAGTTGAGCCGGGCATCGCCGAGTCCATCCCCGCAGCGACCGTCGCGGCCGTGCTGAAGCTCCTGCGACGCAGGTTCCAGTACGTCGTGGTGGACAGCCCGCCGGCCTTCACCGACCACGTCCTGGCGGCCTTTGACGAGAGCGATGTCCTCGCTCTGATGACGACGCTCGACATCCCGGCGCTGAAGAACCTCAAGCTCACGCTGGAGACACTGGACCTGCTGAACTACCCGCGCGACCGCTGGCGCGTGCTGCTCAACCGGTCGGACTCCAAGGTCGGGCTGGTCATGAGCGAAGTCGAGAAGACCCTGCGCGTCCCGATCTCCGCCGAGATCCCCTCGTCCCGGGCTGTTCCCGCCTCAATCAACCGCGGCGTTCCGATCGTCCTCGACGACCCCCACCACCCGGTGAGCGTCGCCATCCGCACATTCGCAGAGTCGCACGTCGTCCCGATGTCCCGGGTCGCCATCTCCAAGAAGATCCCGAAAGACCTGCGCACCGATCGACGCGGTCTGCTCCGACGAAAGGCCAAGCACACATGACCCTCGCGGATCGTCTGGCCCAGGCGAAGCGGTCCCGCGTCGACGGTCCGTCAGAGCCTGTCGACGCGGTCGTGGGGGCCCCGACCAGAGTCCGGCGCAACGCCGACCCCTTCGCGGAGCTCAAGCGCAGCATCCACCAGTCGCTGCTGGAGACGCTCGGCCCGAAGCTCTACGACTCGCAGATGACAGCGACGGAGCTCGAGGGCAAGGTGCGTCGCAGTCTCACCGAGGTGCTGCAGCGCGAGGAGACACCCCTAACCGCAGCCGACCGCACGCGCATCGCGCAGGAGGTGGCGGACGACATCTTGGGCTACGGCCCGCTCGAGCCCTACCTGCGCGACACCGACGTCACCGAGATCATGGTGAACGGCTACGACTCGATCTACATCGAGCAGTCGGGACGCATCACCTCGGTGGACGCAGGCTTCAGTGACGAGGCGCACCTGCGCCGGACCATCGACAAGATCGTCGGTCGGGTCGGGCGGCGCGTCGACGAGGCGAGCCCCATGGTCGACGCGCGGCTACCCGATGGGAGCCGCGTCAACGCGATCATCCCGCCGTTGGCGCTGGACGGGTCTTTGCTCACTATCCGCAAGTTCTCCGCCGACCCCTACCAGGCAGAGGACCTAGTCGGTTTCGGCACCATGACGCGCTCGGTCGCCGACTTCCTGGACGCCTGCGTGCGCGGCAAGCTCAACATCCTGGTCGCCGGCGGGACCGGAGCCGGCAAGACCACGACGTTGAACGTGCTCTCCGGCTTCATCCCCGAGACCGAGCGCATCGTCACGATCGAGGACGCCGCGGAGCTCCAGCTCCACCAGGAGCACGTACTGCGCCTCGAGGCCCGCCCGCCAAACATCGAGGGCAAGGGCGAGGTCAAGATCCGCGACCTGGTGCGCAACGCGCTGCGCATGCGCCCCGACCGGATCGTCGTCGGTGAGGTCCGCGACGCTGCCGCGCTGGACATGCTGCAGGCCATGAACACCGGTCACGACGGGTCCATCTGCACCGTGCACGCAAACACGCCCCGCGACGTCCTGGCCCGGGTCGAGACGATGGTGCTCATGGCCGGTGTCGACCTCCCGGTGCGCGCGATCCGCGAGCAGGTCTCCTCCGCCATCGACCTCGTGGTCCAGCAGGCCCGCTTCAAGGACGGCACCCGCCACATCACCCACGTGACCGAGGTCGTGGGCATGGAAGGCGAGACCGTGACGCTCCAGGACCTCTTCCTGTTCGACCACGGGATGGGCTTTGACGACTCCGGTCGATCCCTGGGCGTCCTGCGCTCGACCGGCCTGCGCCCGAAGTTCCTCGACAAGCTGACAGCAAGCGGCGTGTCGGTCGACCCTGACCTGTTCGCCTTTGAAAAGTTCGCAAAGCGGTGAGGCGCGACCTGTTCGCACGCTGCGGCGCGGTCGCGCTGGGGCTCGGCCTGGTCGGGCTGCTCGCCACCCCTGCTCTTGCCGCCGGCGAGCGCGGACGCATCCTCGAGGTCACCAGCTTCAACGGACAGGTTCGGGTCCTTTTCTCCGGCGTGGGGCTATCGCCGGGAGTCAGCATCGACCCCGCGACAGTCAAGGTGACCCTGGACGGCGCTCCCCTTCCAACCCAGGGCGAAGCCGCCGGGAAGAGCATCGCCGTCCGGCGTACGGCGATCATCGTCATCGACACCAGCGGGAGCATGCTCGGCGAGCGACTCGCCGGCGCAAAATCGGCCGCCCAGACCTTCTTGAGCACCGTCCCCGCGGACGTGCAGGTCGGCCTCATTACCCTCTCCACCACGGCGACCGTCGCGGTGCCGCCCACCGGCGACCGCGCCAAGGTGCTCGATGTGGTCCGCGGCCTCGTCGCCGCTGGCAACACCGCCCTGTACGACGCTGCGGCGCTCGGGGTCCGTACCGCCGGCACAACCGGGGCGCGGACCGTCCTGCTGCTCACCGACGGCCTCGACGACGGCAGCAAGACCGACCTCGCGCAAGCCGTCGACACAGTGAAGCGATCCGGCGTCCTCGTCTCTGCCGTTGCGCTCGGCACCGGCTTCTCGGCGCCGCTGGCCCAGATCTCCGCCGCCAGCGGCGGGACCGTCGTCGCCGCTCCCCGTGCCGGCGACCTCGCCGGCCTCTTTCGGGCGGCCGCGCAGAGCATCTCGCAGCAGGTTGTCGCGACGGCGACGCTGCCGGACAACGTCAAGACATCCGGGACCGTCACCATCTCGGCGGCTGCCGGGGGCACGCAGGTCAGCGACTCCGCCTTCACCACCCTGAGCCCTAAGAGCGCTGCGGCCATCGACCCCAGCCAGTACGCCGCCAAGCCCGTCGACCCCGACCCGGGTCCCTTCGCCAGCCATTTTGTGCTGCTCGCCGCACTGGCTGCGCTGTTCATCGGGGTGAC
>JANLPD010000016.1:0-3354 GCA_031367045.1 Frankiales bacterium
AGCGGGCCAATGCCATCAAGCTCGGCGACCCCAACGACCCCGACACCGAGATGGGTCCGGTCGCCAACCAGCCTCAATATCAGAAGATTATCAACTACCTCGAGCAGGCTTGCGAGGAAGGGGCCGTGGTCGCCTGTGGCGGTGGGCAGAGTGCGGAGCTCGGTGGCCTTTTCGTCAAGCCTACGGTCCTCATCGGGGTCACCCCGGCGATGACCGTCGTGCGCGAGGAGGTCTTCGGGCCGGTTCTCGCCGCCTACCCTTTCTCCGACGAGGAGGAGGCGCTGAAGCTGGCCAACGCCACGCCGTTTGGTCTCGCTGCCGCGGTGTGGACCAAGGACGTACACCGGGCGCACCGCGTTGCCGCGAAGCTGCGCGCCGGAACCGTCTGGATCAACGCCTATCGGGTCGTCGCACCCAACGTGCCCTTTGGCGGTTTCGGGGCCAGTGGTGTCGGCCGCGAGAATGGCATCGACGCTGTCCACGAGTACACCGAGGTGAAGGCCGTGTGGGTGGAGTTGACCGGTGCGACCCGGGACCCCTTTCGGCTTGGTTGACACCACGTCCGGTCCCACGACCGGGACCGCGTCGTCATGGTCGCCGGGCTCGGCGGCTCAGCCAGAAGAGACCGCCCGCGAGTGGCAGTGCCACGACGGCTAGCAGCAACAGCAGCCAGCCGGAACCCGTCAACCCGGCGTGGTCGCGCGGTGCCGCTCGAGCCGAGGTGGACAGTAGGGCGCCCGGTGATGGGGAACGCGTCGACTGGGGGCTATCGCTCGTGGCGGAGGTGCGGGGCCCGGCGGCTGCCGGCCGGGTCGGCGCCCGGCTGCCCGTTGCCTGGCCTTGCGCCGGGACGCGCTGGAGCGTGGGCAGCCCACCCGGCAGCGGAAGCGAGGTGGGCCGGGGGTACTGCGTCGGGGCCGGTGCATTGATGGTGACGGTGAAGCTGGTGCGGGCGTCCGGACTGTTCGGCTGGCTGGCTACGACGGCGACCTGTCCCGGTCGGGCACTGCCAGGTACTTGAACAATCGTGCTGAAGGCACCGTTGCTGTCGACTGCGACATCCGCGGTCACGTAGATCCCGGCGAAGTTGATGGCGACCGGGCCGGGCGGACGGAAGCCACTCCCGATGACCTTGACAGTCGCCAACGGCGGCCCGTAGCCGGGGTCCACGGCCACCCCGGACGCTGCGGTGGCAGCCGCCGCCGGGCCGAGCGGCCCGACCAGGGCGACCATGGCCGCTGACAGGAGCAGCGACCGGGCCAGGACCCGTATCGGCCCGTCCGGCCGGTGACGGCTCAGCGCGGGCATCGACTCATTTGACGGTGACCACGCGCGTCGAGCCGTTGTTGGACGTGACCGTGTCGGTCGTCAGGGACGTCACCGTGGTGCTGGAAGTGATTGTTCCCCTGTTCCCGGTGATGAAGAAGTTCACCTGCAGCGTGAAGGTCGCCCCGCTTGGCAGCGACGCCAGAGCCGGGACGGCCGGTGCCTGGCAGGTCAGCGTCGTGCCGGACGGCGGCGGGCAGCCAACGTTGTTCGACACGAACTTGCCCTGCTTGACGGCAGGCAGGGCTTGGGTCAGCACAACGTTGCGGGCGTCCGAGGGCCCATTGTTGGTGATCGTGATCTGGTAGTGGATGGTCGTCGACGGCTTGTAGACCAACGCGTCGGAGGTCACGAGCACGGCCAGGTCGGCGCGGGTCTGCACGCCGGTGCTGGTTGACGACATGGCGGTCGGGCTGCCGGTCGCGGTCGCGCTGACGGTGTTGCTCATCGGCCCGTCGGGGGTGCTCGACCGCACCGCGGTGTACACGTAGGTGATGACACTGCTTCCCGGGTCGAGGTCGGGCAGCTGGCAGGTGACGGTACTGGTATTCGTCGCGTAGCCGCAGGTCCCGACCCCGCCGGTCGCGCTGAACGACACCCCAGCGGGCAGCTGGTCGACCAGAGTGACCGCGCGGGCGGTCGACGGCCCGCTGTTGCCGACGGTGATCTGGTAGCTCAGAGGCGTGCCGGCGGTGACTGGGTTCGGGGTTGCGCTGATCGTCACCGTCAGTGCCGAAACGACGAGGACGTTCGTGTTGGTGGTGGCCCGGTCGTTGCGGTTGTTGTTGTCGAACGTGTCGCTGCTGACGAGGGCGTCGTCGTGCAGCGTCCCGGTGGTGCGCGGGTCGATGGTGACCTGCACCGTCATCACCGAGGAGGTGACGCCTGGGCTGAGGGAGCCGAGCGAGCAGGTGGTCGGGTGCGTCGCATCACCGGGCAGCCCCGCGGCGCAGGTCGCGCCGGGCATCGAGACGGAGGTGATCTGCACGCCGGGCGGGACGGCGTTGGAGAGCACGACGTTACGGGCGGTCGACGGCCCATTGTTCGTGGTGCTCGAGGTCCAGGTGAGGGCGGTTCCGGCGACGCCGCTGCCCGAGACCGACTCACCAATGGCTAGGTCGGCCAGTGCGGTGACGGTGAGATTCACCGTTGCGGTGTTGTTGGTGCTGTCGGGGTCGGGGGTGTTGCTGCGTACCGTTGCCTGGTTGTCGATGTTCTGGCCCTCGGTCGCAGTCATCGTGTACGACAGGGTGACCCGCCCGACCTGCGACGCCGTGGCTGCGGGCAGCGTGCCGGCGGCACACGAGATGCGCTGGCCGCCGGTCACTGTGGTGACCGAGCAGGAGGTGATCGCCGGCGAGGTGCTCACAGCGGTGATGGCGACGGTCCCGTCGGACCGGACGGTGTCATCGATGGTGACGGCGCGGGCGTACGACGGTCCGTGGTTGTCCACGTAGACCGTGCAGGTGATGGGCGTGCCCGCGTAGATGGTGGTATCGGGCTTGCAGAGCTTGGTGACCTGTAGATCTGCGCTGTCGTTCACCAAGGCGGTGTCGGAGACGGCGTTGTCGCTCTGATCGGGATCGACTGCGCCGCTGCTGCTCACGATGACGCTGTTGGTGACGCTGGTCGGGCCAGCGGCGGTGGCGACCGTGGCCGGGTCGACCAGCGTGACGACGTGGAACGACACGCTCTGCCCGTTTGCCAGATCACCCAGCGAGCAGCTCACCACCTGGCCGGCGGCGGTGCAGCCCGCCGGTGGGTTGAGGTCGTTGGTCAGATAAGCCGCCTGCGCGGGCAGGGTGTCGGTGACCGTGACCCCCGATGCGGCGTCCGGGCCGTTGTTGGTCACGGTGATCGTGTAGGTGAGCTGGTTGCCGGCCAGGACCGGGCTGGGCGAGTGCGTCTTGGTGACCGCCAGGTTTGCGCGCGGAAGGGCGATCTCCCACTGGGCCCGACCTGCGCTCGCGGTATATGCCTTGCCGGTCTTGTTGTCGAAGAAAAATCCGGTGGAGCGGGAGATCTGGG
>JANLPD010000044.1:0-10391 GCA_031367045.1 Frankiales bacterium
GAGCTGGTCGTCCGTAGCGCCACGTCGCTCATCGCGGCGACGGGTGGTGCTGCGATGTCTCTGGACGCCGCCCCGCAGCGGCTCGCGCGCGAGGCGGTCTTCCACCTCGTCCAGGCTCAGACCGCCGCGGTGCGCGACGCGACCCTGCACCTGCTGGCCGGCCGGTGACGTCCTGGCGGCTGACCGACGCCGATTGGAACGCCTGGCCCGACGGCACGTCCGACGCGCTGCTGTGGCAACAGTGCGAAGAGCTCGGCCTGGAAGGGGTCGAGCTCGGGGTGTACGACGCCGACGTCGAGCTTTCCGCGTCGCGGCTTGCCTCGCTGGCCCGTCTGGTCAGCCGCTACGACGTACCGGTGGCAGGGGTGCTGCTGAGCCTGCCCGTGGATCGCTGGCCCCGCGGCGCGTTGTCCGGTGACATCGACCGCCTGCTCGTCCAGGTAGCCGCGTGCGCGCGCATCTGCGATGCGCTGGGCCTGCACATGCTTGGCGTGTGGCCGGGGGCCGACCTCGTCGGTGCCGACGTGGCCGAAGGCCTACGGCGCGTCGTCGATGCTGCGGGCGGGGTCAGGGTCGCTCTGGAGTACAAGCCCGGCACGGCCGTCGCAACCGCGGCTGATGCGATCGCGCTGTGCGGGGCAGTCCCGGGCGCCGGGGTCCTGCTCGACACCGGCCATGCCTACGCCAACGGCGAGGACCCGGCCGAGGTCGTCGACCGGCTCGGCGACCTGCTGCTGCACTGCCACCTCGGCGACGCCACCCTCGGTGGCGGGGACGACGACCTGCCCTGCGGCCGACTGCACGACATGACCTCGTTCGTGGCAGCCCTGGACACCAGCGGTTTTTCCGGCGCCGCCTCCTTCGACCTCTACGGCGCCGTCTCCTCCGGGGCGATGACCGGTGCATCCGCAGTGCGCGAGAGCCGTGACCACGTGCTGTCGAGGCGCGGATGAGGGCGGTCGTCGCCTACGGCCCCGGGGACTTCCGCCTTGCGCAGGTCGATGAGCCCGAGGGCGCCTTGGTCGTCGCCGTCGAGGCGGCCGGTGTCTGCGCTGCGGACCGGATGCTGTGGACCGGCCGCCACCCGTGGGGTGAGCTGGCCTGGCCCTTCACGCCTGGCCACGAGCTCCTCGGCCACGTCGTGTCGGGCTGGCTTCCCGCCGGCACCCGGGTCACGGCCGAGGTGAAGGTGCCCTGCGGCCACTGCGCGTCCTGCGCCCGCGGCGACACCCACCTGTGCACCAACGGCTCCCACTTGGGCAGCGGCTTCGCCGGCGCCTTCGCCGAGAAGGTCGCCCTGCCGGCGGGCGCCCTCGTCCACGAGATCCCCGCGCACCTGACCAGGGAGCAGGCCGTGCTCGCCGAGCCGATGGCCTGCACCCTCCATGCCGTACGCCGCACCGGCGTCGGCCAGGGTGACCGCGTTGCCGTCGCAGGCCTTGGCGGCCTGGGCGCCCTGGCGGTCCATGCGGCGCGTCAGGCGGGTGCCTCGTCCGTGACGGCGGTCGTCCGTACAGCCGAGAAAGTCTCCCTCGCTAGGGAGCTTGGCTACGACGACGCGACCTTGTCGCCGGACGACGGGGCCTTCGACGCGGTCCTGGACGTAAGTGGAAGCATCGATGCGGTGGCCGTCCTGCTGCGCGCCGTTCGGGCCGGCGGACGGGTGGGGGTCTATGGCGTCTACGACCGTCCGTTGCCGCTGGACCTCAATGCGGTCGCGGAGTTCGGCGAGTTGCGCCTGTCGGGGGGACACCTCGCGCCGGGCTGCTTCCCCGAGGCGATCGCGTTGCTGGACCGGGTCGAGGGGGACCGGGTCGTTACCGGTACCCACCCGCTGGAGAGGATCACGCACGCGATGGAGGCTCCCGCGCCCCGACTGAAGGAGATCGTCGTCCCGTGAGTGACCTGGTCCAACAGCTCATCGTCGTCGGCCGCAAGGCGGTGGCCGCGGGTCTGGTCATCGGCTCTGGCGGCAACCTCTCGGCGCGCGAGCCGGGCTCCGACGAGTGCGTCGTGACGTGCAGCGGGTCGTGGCTCGACGAGCTCACGCCCGCGGATTTCAGCATCGTTGGCATCGCCGACGGCGAGGTCCGCGGAGGGCACCCACGCCCCAGCAGCGAGGTCCCGCTGCACCTGGCGAGCTACCGGGTCCGCCCTGACATCAACGCCGTCGTCCACCTCCACCCGCAGACGAGCGTCCTGCTCGATGCGCTGGGTCACCCGATCCGCTTGCTGACGCTCGACCACGCCTATTACGTCCGCGAGATCCGCTCGACACCGTTCATCCAGAGCGGCACGCAAGAGCTCGCCGACGCCGGTGCGGCGGCTGCAGCTGACGGCTGCAACTGCGTGATCCTGGGCCACCACGGCTGTTCGATCCTCGGTGAGACGGTCGATCTGGCCCACAAGCGCGCTGCCAACCTCGAGGAGGCGGCTCGAGCGACACTGACGATGCTGCAGCTCGGCGATACCACGACGGCCTGCCCACCGCGCTATCTCGAGAACATCCGGGCCCAGGAAGCCGCTGCGCAGCAGGGGCACTGACATGCTGCTGGTCGCCGGTCTGGATGTCGGCGGCTCCTCGGTCAAGGCCTGGGTGCAGGAGCTCGACGGGCCGTTGCTGGCAAGCGCGACCGTCGTGACTGCTACGCAGCGACCGGCCGAGCACCGGGCCGAGTTCGACCCGGCCGCATGGGAATTGGACTGTCGGGAGGCGCTGTCCCGCGCAGTCGAGCAGGCCGGCCGTGGCGACTACCTCGGTGTGACCGTCAGCTCGTTGCGCCAGGGCTTCGTCCTGCTCGACAGCGCCGGCCAGGCGCTCGGGAACGGCGTCCTGAACAGCGACCGCCGGGGTGCGCCGCACGCCCACGTGCTGCAGGGCACGCACCGCCTCACCGGGCACTGGCCGGCGCCAGAGCTCACCTTCCCCAAGCTGTTGGCGGTCCAGGCGGAGGAGCCCGGGCGTTGGGCAGCGACGAGCCGGGTGCTGTTCGTCCACGACTGGCTGCTGTGGCTCATGTCCGGCACCCAGGTCACCGAGCTTTCCTACGCCTGTGCGGGCGGCATGGCCGACGTCCCGGCCCGCACCTGGGCCCAAGACCTGTTGTCAGCCAACGGGATCGGTGCGGACCGGCTGGCCCCGTTGGTCGAGGCCGGCACGCAGGTCGGCGAGCTCGGTCCCGGGTGGGCGCTGCCCGAGCACCTCCCGGTCGTCGCCGGGTGCGGGGACACCCAGCTGGCCGCGATGGCGTCCGGCGGCCTCGCCGACGGCGTCGTCACCGTCGTCGCCGGCAGCAGCACACCGGTGCAGGCCGCGACGCGCAGCCCGGTGCAAGACCCGCTCGGCCGGCCTTGGATCTCGACCCACGCGGCCCCCGACCTGTGGGCCGCCGAGGGCAACGCCGGCTATCCAGGCGGCTTCTCCGGCTGGTGGTCTCACGTCGGTGGAGGCGGGCCGACCGAGGATCCCGGCGGTGTTGTCGCGGTGACGGCAGCGCCGTACTGGTCGCAGGAGACGTGGGAGCGCAAGCCGCCATGGTCGCTCGTCGGGCTTACGCCGGCGACGAGCCCCGACCAGGTACGACGGGCGCTGCTGGAGTCGCATGCGTTTTCTGTAGCCGGCAACGTGGAGGACCTCGAGCGGGCGCTCGGGCGGCGTGCGGCGGCCGTCGTCATCACGGGAGGGGCTGGTGCGGTAGAGGTCGCGCCGGTGCTGGCCCAGGTCCTGGCGCGCGACGTCCACCTGGCGGACGAGGGCGGGGCCGCAGCGGCAGGCACCGTGCTCGTCGCGAAAGCGGTAGGAGCCCACGGACACGTCCCGGGCCTGCCTGGCCGGGTCCTTGCCGCTGGTGATCCAGGTCCGCTCGCCGAACGACGGGGCCGCTGGAGCGAGGTCACCGAGGCGCTGCGGTCAGCCCTTTCTGAATAAGTCCCACCGTGCCCTACCCAGCCTGGCTGCTCCGATGCCCTCAGGTAGTGCGCTGGGCCCGGAGCAGGTCACGGATCTCTTCGAGCAGCAGCACGTCTTCGGCCTTGGAGACAGCATCCGGCTCCTGCCCATCGCGGCGACGCTCGGCCAGCCTGTTCATCGGCACCACGAGGACGAAATAGACAACCAACGCGGTCATGACAAAGACGATGATGGCGTTGACGAGGGTTGAGATGTCGATGAAGGTTGCCTGCTTGAGGACGCCACCCCGCAGTGAGAAGCCGAGACCGGTGCTCTTGCCACCCGGAAGTGAGCTGATGATCGGCTTCACGATCGCCGACACGAACGTGCTCACCACGGCTGCGAATGCAGTGCCGATGACGAACGCAACAGCGAGATCGACGATGTTGCCTCTCAGGATGAATTCCTTGAAGCCCTTGATCATGACTTGCCCCTCCGGTCGATCGACCGACGACGAGGCGCCGCCGGGTACCCGAGCCTATGGGGGTCGCCTCCTCCTGTGTGGACCAGGCCAACCGTGTCGCCCTTACTTCCAGCGGAAGTGCACGAACACGCGGCCGAAGTTTTTCGAGTCCTTCTCCACCCGGTGGTACAGCACCTTGATCTCCGGCTGATCCAAATAGCGCAGCACATGCTTTTTGAGGGCGCCCGAACCTTTCCCAGGGATGATCTCGACCAGGGGTGCCTTCTTGGTGATCGCGTCGTCGATGATCGACCGCAGTGCGCGGTCGATGTCGCCACCCCGGTTGTAGATGTCATGCAGATCGAGCTTGAGCTTCATAGCTGCCATGGTCCGCTTGGCACAAGGATGACGAGCCGGCGGCTCGTAGACTAGAGCTGTCGGTGCTCCCCCAAGCTGCGCACGACGTTGCGGGCCCGGCCGGCGTCCAGGCCGACCTGCGCGACCATCGCCTGGTAGAGGGCGCCGTCCAGGCCGGCAGTGAACATTGACCCGAGGACGGTCTCGGCATGCTCGACGGCGTCCTTGACGTCCCACTGGCCGACCGGCTGCCCGTCCAGCAGGATCATGATGAACGGCTTTCCCCCGGGGGTGACGCCGATTTCCAGGCCGAGCGGGTCCAAACCCTCGCTGTCGAGCTTTTCCCGGTCCGGTTGCAGGTCCTCGGTGATCAGCCGTCCAGCGGCGTCGACGCTGACGCCGGTCTTGACCAGCAGCGCCAAGGTGGCCGCGTCGTAGTCGGCATAATGCGCGGCTTGCAGGACTGCCAGCGCATACCGCACCGCCCCGGCCCGGCCGAGCGTCCAAGTGCGCTGGTTCAGGTGCAGTTTGATGCGGAAGGGCTCGCCAGGGTCGAGCACCGACTCCACCCATACCGTGCCGGCGCTGTAGGGCTCTGGCGTGGTCACTGGCTGCTCCCGGGGTCGCGGGTGATCATAGGTAGGCCGGTCGTGTCCCGGCGATCAGGCAGCACCGTAGGCGTCGAACGCGCACCAGGTCGCGAGTTGCGCGGGGTCTTCGACGTCGAGGACCTGCCGGGCCGTCCAGAGCGCGCCGGACAGGGTGGCGCCGGCGGCGAGGCGAGCATGCAGTTCGCACATCAGCGGAAGCGTCTGCTCGTCGGGCACCAGCACGCCGCTGGCAACGACGCCGGCGCTGCCTCGGGCAAGCAGCGCGGAGACGAACCCGAGGGCCTCGTCGCCGGGAAAGCCAACCTGGGCACCTGACTCGCAGGCGGCCAGGATGACGCGCCCCGGCGCCCCATCGCGGCGGCTGAGCTCGTGCACCGTGAGCGGCCCGTCGGCGAGCAACAACGCGGAGAAGGCGGGGCTGTCCGCACGCAGCCGTCCGTGGCAGGCGAAATGGGCGAGCCCCGCCCCCCGGAGCGCCCGGACAGCGGCCTCGCAGGTGCTGTCCGGCGCGACGAGCACCGTTGCCGACGGGTGCAGCTCACACAGCAGCGCCACCTCCCGCGCAGCTCCCGGCAGGTCCGGCCCGGCGATCAACGCGACCTGCGGAGCGGTTGGCCTCTGCTGCAGTGTCCGCAACCAGACCCGCGCCGAGGGGACGACGGTGACCGGCCCTGCGTGCAGGGGCGCCCACGGGGTGCGCTGCAGGTCGCCCACAGGGACGACGACCAGGGGAGCCGCCGGATCCACGGCCAGCGGACGCAGGATGCGGTCGGCCAAGGTGTCCCGGGCAGCCTGGATGCTGCGGCGGGCAGCTGAGATCGCTACGGCGGAGGCGCCCGGCCGGGACAGGCGGCGCAGGGCGAACAGCAGGGAGTCGATCGTCGTTGCCAGGCCGTCGACTGGCCCGAGCTCCACGAGCCGGGTGCGCTTGCGATCCAGGACGGTCGCTAGCAGCCGGCCGTCCAGCACGCCGTACTCGACGAGGAAGGTCTCGTCGAGCTGCTCCCGGACCGCTGCGGCCCCGGGAGCGCCCGGACCGGGCCGGAAAGGCGCGCTCGGGTCGGAAACGCGGTCCGGTGCGGGGGCCGGCACCGACCAGGACGCGCGCCGCACGGCAGCCTCGGCGGCTGCTACGCGGCCCAGCAGCGCGATGGGCTCGGCTCCGCCTTCCCTGCGTAGGGCGGACAGCTCGGCGTGCAGAGCCCGCAAGGCCGTTAGCTCGCGCTCCGCTCCCACGTCGGGCAAAGCCTCCAGCGGCGCGAGCGCCGCTGCCCGGGTGCGCTCGAGCCAGCCGAAGACCCGGGCCGGCGTGCTGTCGCGAGGGCGGGGCCGTGCGGGTCCCGGGCCGGTCGGGAGCAGGGCGCGCAGCCCCAGCGCCCCAAGCTCTGCACCGTGAGCCGAGGCGAGCACGCGCAGCTCCATGGACGGCAGCGCGCGGCGGTGCCGGTCGAGATCGGCCAGCCCCGCACGACAGGCGCCGAGCACGGCCCGCGGCTCGCCAGCAGCCTCGGACAGCAGCGCCTTCGCCACCCGGCCCCGCAGGCGGACGAGGACCGGCGCTCCCCGCGACAGGTGATCGGCCGATCGCAGACTTTTCGCCGCGGCCGCGCGTTGACCGGCTGCGGCCGCCAGTCGGCCCGCGAGCAGGTGGGCCTCGACGGCGTCGCTGCGCATGCCGGACCGCTCCAGGACGGCGGCGCACCGCCGTAGGGCGCGCAGCCCCGGAGCTGACAGAGGCCCTTCCAGAGCCCTGACCTCGAAGCCCACGACAGCAGCGCGGGCGAAAAAACCGGGGCGGCGCTGCCGCCGCAGCAGTGACGCAGCATGGTCGGCTGCAACCGCAGCGGCAACCATGTCGCCGGCGAGCAACGAAAGTCTTGCTACCCGCAGCTGGGCTTCGGCCGCCATGAGCGACACCTCGTCCTCGGGCAGTTCCTCGACGCCCCGCAGCGCTGCCTCCATCGCCTCCGGCAGCAACCGCAGCCCTGACAGCGCGTCGGAGTACTCCAGATAGTGCTCGCCGAGGGGAAGGCCGGCCACCTCATAGAGCCGGCGTGCGTCGGTGAACCCGGTCAGGCTCTGGGTCAGCTGCCCGCTCTGCATCTGCACCCAGGCTCGGGTCTGGGCGACGAAAGCTATCGGGATCGGGCCGAGATCGACGGCCAGCCGGCCCGCCTCGTCAAGCAGGGCAAGGGCGGCCTCGGTGTGTCCGAGCTCGCTCTGCAGGTGGGCCAGGTTGTTGCCAGCCTTCGCCCGAACGAGCGGCGGGCAGTCCGGGTCGGCGAGCACCTGCCGGTAGTGCTCCGAAGCCCCGCTCAGCCGTCCGATGTTCTGCAGCAGAGCCCCCTGCTGGAAGACCAGGTCCGACCGTTCGGTCGCGGGCAGCAGCCCGGCCGCGCGGTCCACGTCGTGTTGCGCAGCCGACAGGCGGCCGAGCTCGTGGAGCACGGCCACCCGGCTGACGAGCAGCTCACCGAGCCGACGCTCCAGCCCGTGCTTCTCGGCTAACCGTACCGCCTCGTCCAGTACGGCCTTGGCCGAGGCATTGTGTGCCGCGAGACGCTCGACCCAGGCCTGCGCCCGCAGAGCCACGATGAGCACCTCGACCGGCCCGTCGCGCCGGGCGCGTTCGACGAGCCGCAGAGCATGCGGCCCGTAGGTCAGGGGGTCCTGGACGACACCGTCGAACACAGCGTCGGCGAGGGTGATGTCGACGGGGATGTCGTCCGCAGGGAGATGCTCTTGCATACTGGCACCGATCGCCGTCTGGACGTGCGTTGCAGGCTAGCTGGCTGTAGATCTGTCAAGTTCGACGAGTAGGCGTGTGGCATCGCCTCCGCTGTGCGAAGCGTTGTCTCGCTGTTGGCTGGTGGTGTTGGGTTGGGGTCGCGCCTGGGGCGCCCACGCTGACTTATGCGACCTCACCGTAAGGGTGGGTCAGCTGGCCTCGTTCGGGCTGCCCGTGATGGCGAAGGACCCGGGCGCCAAGCTAGATGCGGCGTAACCCTTGCGGGTCCGCCATAGCCCAAACGGCGTCTGGTCCGGGTCCTTCGTGCCACCCAGCGTGGCACGACCGGCCGGAGTTGTGAAGCGGCTGATGGCCTCCTTCGGGTGTCGGTGGAAGGAGGGCGCTTCCTCGCTGCCAGAGGGTGCGCCGCTGTTCGTCGCGGTCAACGTCGTTCGTCCTCGCTGCGCTGCGGGCGCTCCACGTTGACAGCTCCTCACGGCGGCGTAGTTGGCAGTGATCGAGGAAGGGCCTGCTGTGCTCAGGTCCAGCGGTTGGGGTCGTAGACGGCCTGGTCGCGGACCATCGCGAACGCGATCCGGTTCGCTCGGTGGGCCATCGCGCAGGCGATCACGCCACCGTTCTTCCCGCGGGCCCGGAGCTCCACGGCCCGGGCGGTGGCACTGGCTTCGTTGAGCCACAGGCCCATCCCGAGGTCGATCAGGGCCCGGCGCAGCTCGACGCTGCCTTCCCGGCTGATCACGGTGTCGTGGCGTTTGCCGGCGGACTCGTACTGGATCGGGTTCAGCCCGGCGCTGCGGTAGACCTGCCGCGGGTTGCGGAACCGGGACGGGTCGCCGAGCGCGCCGGCGTAGTTCCCGGCCCGCACCACCCCCCAGCCCGGGACGCTGGTCAGCGACCGGAACGGGCTCAGGGGGAGCAGCCGGGCGAGTTGCGCTTCGGCCTGCCTGACCTGGACGTCCAGGTCAGCGAGCAGCGCCTGATCGGCGGCCAGGACCTGCCGGGCGATCGCCGCATCGGGCATCGGCAGGGCGTCCCGGGCCGCAGTCAGCAGCTTCTCTGCCTGGGGCTTGCGGATCTGCACCTCACGATGGGCTCCGAACCGGACCAGCCCACTCACACCCAGCCGGGCCAGCCGGGTCGGGTCGGCGAACTGGGCCGCGACCAACCGGCCGACCTTGGTGCCCAGCACATCGGGCACCGCCAGGGTCAGCCCCGGGAAGGACCGGTCGAGCTGGCCGAGGAGCTGGTTCTTCAGCCCGCTGCGGATCTGCACCCGGCGGGTCCGGTGCGCCGACCAGGCCGTCAGCTCCAGCAGCACCGAGTCGGTGGCGATGACTGGCAGCCCACGACCGGCCAGCAGCAGCTCGGTCATGGCCTCCAGATCGATCACGTCCGTTTTGATCGTCCTCTTCCCGAGGACCTTGCGCTGCTCGGTGACATGCGCCGGGTTGAGCTCGAGCAGCTCCCAGCCGGCCGGCCACACAGCTGGCGCGAGCAGCGGCAGGTGGTAGTGCCCGGCCGCCTCGATCCCGACCTTCACCACCGCACCGGTCGGCAGCAGCCGGCTGATCCGGCCGACTACCTCACGAACCGACGGGGCCGTCATCGGACACCCCAACCGGGCCTTGAGCAGCTTGCGACGAGCGGCGTCGGTGACCGACACCGCGAACTCGTTCTTGCCTACATCGATCGCAACCACGATCGTCGAGGACGTCACAGGAGCAGCATGAACAACCACGAGACCCACCTCCGGGGGTGCTCGGAAGACCAGGCGCTGGAACGCCTGACCCTCAGACCGAAGAACCTGACGGTCCCTTCCTCGCACCTCCGGAGGTGCCTGTGAAGGACTACCGCTGGCCTACCGTGGATCTATATCAGCTCGAGCACCGCCGTTCCGGCTTCGGGTCCCGGCGAGAGGCGCACCTCGATCTCGTCTGCGCTGTCGCCGAGTGAGAGCTTGAGCAGGTGCGGCGCGTCGCACACCAGGATCGTCCCGCCGCCCATGTTCATTTGCTGGAAGCTGCCGCCGACGCGCAGGTCGCCGGTGACCGGCACGTACCAGCGAGCAAGCCGCTCCGGGTTCGTGCAGGCGTCCCACAGATCCTCGACCGTCGTCTGGTAGCTGCGTCTGAACACCGCGACCCGGGCCTCGCCGGCGGGGATCATCCGGCGCTGCAGCTCAGGGTCGGGCTCTTCGTACGCCGTCGTGTCGGTCGTCATGTGGTGCCGCTTTCAGGGTCGGTAGGCGCACCTGGGATTGATCGACGTCGTCACCCCGCCGGGTGGCCGCCCCGCCTGGCGACCGCTAGTGCTTCATGCGGG
>JANLPD010000066.1:0-5910 GCA_031367045.1 Frankiales bacterium
GCAACGCGGTCGCGGGCCCCGACTTCCTGGGCATGCCCGCCGTCCCGGCCCGCCTGACCGCCTGACCCCTGACCGCCTGACCCCTGACCCCCTGACCCCTGACCGCCTGACCGGGCGCTCAGGGCAGGTTCGGGCGCACTCTCGGACGCGGGCCACCGGGCGGCCCGCTGTCGGCGTCACCTTCACCAGCAGCGGCGCTGATGGGCGTCGGGGCGCCGGACTCGGTGACGGGCTCGCCGTACATCCCCTTGGACGGGCGGCGACGGCGTAGCGGCGGCTCGACCCCGTCGGCCAGCCGGCGCGCGGTGCACAGGAACCCGGTGTGACCGACCATCCGGTGCTCCGGGCGGACCGCAAGGCCCTCCACGTGCCAGCCGCGCACGATCGACTCCCAGGACTGCGGCTCCGCGAACGTGCCGTGCGCCCGCAAGGCCTCAACCGTGGTCGAGAGCTGCGTCGTCGTCGCGACGTAGCAGCAGACGAGCCCGCCGGGGCGCAGCGCTCGCGACACGGTGTCGAGCGTCTCCCACGGCGCCAGCATGTCGAGGACGACGCGATCGACGTCGGTCTCGTCGAGGCACTCCTGCAGGTCGCCGACCGTGATGGTCCAGGCCGGGTGGGCAGCACCGAAGAACCGGTCGACGTTGGCCCGCGCCACCCTCGCAAAGTCCTCCCGACGCTCGTACGACGACAACCGGCCGGTGTCCCCGACCGCCCGCAGGAGCGACATCGACAGAGCGCCCGAGCCGACCCCGGCCTCCACCACATGGGCGCCCGGGAAGATGTCGGCCATCTGCACGACCTGGCCGGCGTCCTTGGGGTAGACGACCTGCGCGCCGCGGGGCATCGACAGCACGAAATCCGACAGCAGGGGGCGCAGGGCCAGGTAGGTGGTCGAGCCGATCGGGACCGTGACGCCCTCGGGGCCACCGATGAGGCTGTCGTGCTGCAGGATCCCCTTGTGGGTGTGGAAGCTCTTGCCGGCCTCGAGAGTGAGGGTGTGCATGCGCCCCTTGGGGTCGGTCAGCTGCACCTGGTCGCCGACCGTTAGGGGCCCGCGGCGTCGCGCGGCGCCCGTTGGGTCAAGGGTGGTCACGAGCAGGCGAGACTACCTGGGCGGGCCAGCCTCAGGACCTGATGGCCTCAGGACGTGACGGCGTTAGCGACGTCAGCGGCGGAGAGCACTCCGAGCGCCCCGGTCACGCTGTCGCGCACGACGTACTCCGGGGAGGGGGCGCGTCGCATGGCGGTGAGCAGCTCCTCGCCCACCAGATCGGCGTCGAGCACCATCTCGTCGGTGAGGCGCCGGGCCAAGGTCCCGATGGCGACCCAGGGGCGACGCGACTCCGGCAGAGCCGTGACCGCCGCCTCGCTCACCACGGCCTCAGGGCGGTCGGCGGCGTCGACGACGACGAGCCCGCGTGCACCCGCCTCCTGGACCCGTCGGACGGCCTCGGACACCGGAGTGTCGGAGCGGACCGTCAGCGCGGGGCGGGCGAGCCCTCTCACCGTCACCAAGGGCAGCTTCTTCTGCACCTCTGCGCGGCGCAGCGACGCGGTCGCCCCGGCATAGACGAACGCCCCGAGGAGCCCGGCGAACACGATGCTGCCGACGCTCCGACCGCCGAGGCCGATCGCCGGGAGCACGGCCAGCAGCACGAGCGGGACGAGCACCAGGCCGACGACGCGACCGGCCCAGGCGCTGATCACCGTGGCCCGCTGCGCGTCCCCCCGGAAGTGCCAAACCGCGGCGCGCAGGACCCGCCCCCCGTCCAGCGGGAGGCCCGGGAGCAGGTTGAAGCCGGCGACGACCCCGTTGGTGATGGCGACGCCCTCGACCACGATGCGGGCCAGCCCGCCGCGGTCGAACAGCGGGATCGCACCGAGCCCGAGCAGGCAGAGCACCAGCGACACCATTGGTCCGACAACGGCGACCAGGAACTCGCGGCGCGGCGTCTGCGGGGGCTCGGTGATCTCGGTGGCGCCGGCAATGAGGCTGATCGTGATGCTGCGGACCGGCAGCTGGAAGGCCCTGGCCACGACGCAGTGGCCGATCTCGTGGAGCAGGACGGACAGGCCGAGCAGCACGGCGAAGGAGGTGGAGGCAAGGTAGGCCTTGCCCTGCCCGACCTGACCTTCGAGCGCGGGGCCGTACGTCAAGATGATGAAGGCAGCGAAGACGAACCACGACGGTGTCAGGAAGATCGGCACGCCCAGCACGCTGCCGATCCGCACCCCGTCACCTCGTGCCGGTGCAGCCACCTCCTGACACTACGTGCAGTCGGTCTGCGACGATCTCGCGCGAAACCACGCAGGACGAAGAACGGGAAGGAGCGAGGGCAGTGCGCTGGTGCTCCTTCACGACAGGCACGCAGGATCTGGGAGCGGCCCGGCTCGGGTGCGTGCACCCCGGCACGGGCCGGGTACTCGACGCCGGCGCCTGGGCCCGCTCCCGGGACGCCGAGACGCCGCAGGACCTGGTCGACCTGGTCGAGGCCTCGATCGCGACCCAGGAGCGGGTCACCGACCTCGTCCGCTCGGCGCCCGAGGACGGCACCGGCTGGGTCCGCGTCGACGAGGTGCGCTTCCTGGCACCCCTACGGGCGCCGAACTCGCTGCGTGACTTCCTCGGCTACCGGGACCACGTCGAGCGCGCTGCCGCCCGTCGAGGCACGCTGGTGCCCGAGGCGTGGGACCGGATGCCGGTGTACTACAAGGGAAACCGGCGCTCGATCATCGGACCTGGGGACTCCGCTCCCTGGCCGTCCTACACCGACAAGCTCGACTTCGAGTGCGAGGTCGCAGCAGTGGTCGGCCGTGGGGGGCGCGACCTGTCCGCCGGCCAGGCACTGGGCCACGTCTTCGGCTACACGGTCATGAACGACTGGTCGGCCCGCGATGTCCAGAAGGACGAGATGGCGTGCTGGCTCGGCCCGGCGAAGGCCAAGGACTTCGCGACGACGCTCGGCCCGTGGGTGGTGACCCCGGACGAGTGGGACCCCGGGGACGAGCACGAGATGACGGTGACGGTGGACGGCGAGCTGTGGGCAAGGGGTACGACGGCCGGCCGACGCTGGACGTTCGCGGAGATGCTGGCGTGGGTCTCGCGCGACGAGGACCTGTGGCCGACTGACGTGCTCGGCTCGGGCACTTTCGGGGGTGGCTGCGGGCTAGACATCGACAGGTGGCTGGTGCCCGGGGCCACGGTGGTGCTGGCGGTCGAGGGGCTGGGAGAGCTCAGCAACACTGTGGCGCCGAAGTCAGGATGACCTAACCGGAAAACTCTTTCCAGGCGGAGATCCGGCGTCAAACGAGTGATCGATCGGGAATAACGATCGTCCGGGGTTGACCCCTTGGGGCAGATGGCGCAACGTGCCGGTCCTGTCCCACACGCCCTGGAAGGACCAGACTTGCCTGGATCTCGCCACATCCGCACCAGCACATCCGCTCTCGCGCTCGGTGGCCTGTTCGCCAGCACCGTGCTCGTCGGCCTCACCGCCGCCCCGGCCCATGCGGCCTCGCACAAGGACCAACTCGGCAAGCACGACAAGGAGCTGGTGGCACATGCCGTTGCCAGCGGGGCCAAGACGGTCGAGCTGATGATCGCCGCCACAAAGGGACAGACCGCCAAGGTGGTCAAGGGCGTCGAGGCGCAGGGCGCGACGATCAGCTACCGCGACGACAAGATCGGCTATCTGCGCGCGGAGGTCCCGACCGCGAAGGTCGCCACGGCCGCCAACCTGACCGACGTCGCGGCTGCCGACATCGGCGAGGTCATCGCCCGACAGGAGCCGTCCGAGGCAGCCGGCGGGAAGGGCACCGCCGCGGCCGGCCCGTCCGCGACCACCCCCGACGCGAACCCCTACCTGCCGACCAACGAGACCGGCTCGGTCGAGTTCAAAAAGACCAAGGGCCATGACGGCCGCGGCGTGACCATCGGGATCCTGGACACCGGCATCGACCTCGGTCACCCGGCGCTGCAGAAGACGACCACCGGCGAGACCAAGATCGTCGACTGGTACTCCGCGACGGACCCGCTGAGCGACGGCGACCTCACCTGGTTCGACCTCCGCGCGGCCAGCCGCGTGGTCACGGGCCCGGGGACGGTCAACCTGAGCGCCAGTGGCGTCACCAAGGCGTACACCCTGCCGGCCGGTACCTTCCCGGGCCCGGATGCGGCTGGAAAAGCTGTACGGCGCGCCCTACGGCGGCGACCTCAACCGCGACGGCGACACCAACGACGCCGTCGCCGTCCTGTGGGACCAGGCCGCGGGCACCGTGCGCGTCGACCGCAACATGAACCAGGACTTCACCGACGACACGCCGATGAAGGACTACCGGAGCAGCGGCCAGGTGGGCAGCCTTGGCACCGACAACCCGGCGACACCGATCCGGGAGTCCGTGCCGTTCACCGTGCAGGTCGACCCGGTCGCCAAGGCCGTCAACCTCGGCATCGTCACCGACAGCCACGGCACCCACGTCGCCGGCATCACCGCCGCGAACGGCCTGTACGGCGGTGGCTCGGACGGCCAGGCACCGGGCGCCAAGCTCGTCTCGGTCCAGGTCTGCGTCATCGGCGGCGGCTGCACGGCGCACGCACTGGTCGAGGGCATGATCTATGCCGTCGAGACCGCCAAGGTCGATGTCGTCAACATGAGCATCGGCGGTCTGCCAGCGCTCAACGACGGCAACAACGTCCGCGCTGAGATCTACAACCGGCTGATTCGCGACGACGGCGTCCAGATCATCATCTCCGCTGGCAACAGCGGCTCCGGGCTCAACACCGTCGGCGACCCGTCAGTGGCGACCGACGTCGTCAGCGTCGCAGCAGGCATCTCGAAGGCGACCTGGAAGGCCAACTACGGCGCCGACGTGACCGCCAACCAGGCGATCTTCAACTTCTCCTCCCGCGGCCCACGTGAGGACGGCGGCCTCAAGCCGACCGTCTCCGCCCCCGGCTCGGCCATCTCCACGATCCCGACCTGGGAGCCGGGAGCACCCGTCGCCGAGGCCGGCTACTCGCTTCCGCCCGGCTACGCGATGTTCAACGGCACGTCGATGGCCTCGCCCCAGACGGCTGGCGCCACCGCGTTGCTGATCGGGGCGGCCAGGCAGGACAACATCCTGGCCACCCCGCCGTTCCTGCGCGCGGCCCTCACCGGCAGCGCGGTGTTCAACAAGGACTACGGCCCGCAGGACCAGGGCTTCGGTCGGAATGACGTACCGGCCGCCTACGAGCTGCTCAAGAAGGTCGGCGGCAAAAAGTCAGCCGGCCTGGACAGCTTCAGCACCAGCGCTGAGGTCTGCACGCCGTTGTCGGACTTCCTGGCTACCCCTGGGCGCGGGGTCGGGATATACAACCGGTGCGCCGCCGGCGCTGGCGGGCAATCGGTCGGTGAGACGCGGACCTATCCCGTCCAGGTCAACCGGACGTCTGGTGGCTCTTCGTCGTACGACGTGCGCTGGCTCGGCAACGACGGCACGTTCAGCGCGCCGCGAAGCGTCACCTTGAGCAACGGACGAGCCGTCACGGTGCCCGTGGTGGCCTCGGTCAGCAGTGTCGGGGTGCACAGCGCGATCCTGGTGCTGGACGACCCGCGGACGCCGCAGGTCGATGTGGCCGTGCTCAACACCGTCGTCAGCGCTCCCCCGTTGTCGGCGCCGTCCTTCGGCACGACCTCGACCAGCTCGGTCGAGCGCAACCGTGACGCGCACTTGTTCGTCACGGTTCCCACCGGCGCGCCGTTCCTGCGCGTCCAGCTCGGCGGGACCGACGCCGGCAGCCAGGTCCGGTTCATCGCCAACACGCCCTACGGCGTGCCGGTCGAGAGCACCTCCAGCCTGAACTGCTACACCAACCGCCCGGTCGGTGCTTCCTGCGATCCGAACAGCCGGACCTACGCGGCGCCG
>JANLPD010000082.1:0-2126 GCA_031367045.1 Frankiales bacterium
TTCTGGTGTAGCCACCGGGAGACCCCGATGATCTGCGGCTGAAGGAGGAAAAAGCCCCAGAGACCGTAGACGATGCTGGGGATGGCCGCCATGAGGTCGATGGCGGAGATGAGCATCGAGCGAAAGCGCAGCGGGGCGTACTCGCTGATGTACAGCGCCGTCGCGATGGACAGCGGGAAGGCCACCACCATCGCGACGATGGCCACCTCGACCGTGCCAATCATGACCGAGGCGATGCCGAGCTTGTCGAGCTGCGGCTGCCACTGGCTCTCGGTGAAGAAGGAAAACCCGTAGCGCCGAAGGGTGGGGATCGACTGGTAGCCGAGGAACAACCCGATTGAGCCAAAGACTGCAAGAACGGTGAAGCCGATGGTGCGCGCCCACGCATGGAAGATCCGGTCACCGCGCGGGAGTCCCGCGTCCAGTACGCGCGGGGCGTCCTGCGCCGCGGGGGCCGAGGCCTCGTCGAGGAGCGTCATGTCGTTAGCCGAACCGGCCGTTGACGTAGTCCTCCGTGCGCACGTCATGGGGGCTTTTGAAGATCTGCTCGGTCGTGCCGGCCTCGACGATCCCGCCGGGCGTGCCCGCCTCGGCGAGGAAGAAGGCGCACTGCTGCGAGACGCGGGCCGCCTGCTGCATGTTGTGGGTGACGATCACGATCGTGACGTCGTCGGCCAGCTCGCGGATCGTCTGCTCGATGCGCCGCGTCGACGTCGGGTCCAGAGCCGAGCAGGGCTCGTCCATCAGCAGCACGTCCGGGTCGACAGCTAGCGAGCGCGCGATGCACAGACGCTGCTGCTGCCCCCCGGACAGGGCAGACCCGGGTTGATCGAGGCGGTCTTTGACCTCGTTCCACAACCCGCCGCGGGTAAGGCAGCGCTCGACGAGGTCTTGTCTGGCAGAGCGGGACACCTTGGTGCCGGTCAGCTTGAGCCCCGCGGTCACGTTGTCCGCGATGGTCATCGCCGGAAACGGGTTGGGCTTCTGGAACACCATCCCGATGCGCTTACGGGTGTGGGTGATCCGCTGGCCCGCCGCGTAGATGTCCTCGCCATTGAGCAGGACCTGACCGCCGAGCTTGGCGGCCGGCACGGACTCGTGCATACGGTTGAGGATCCGCAGAAAAGTCGATTTACCGCAACCCGACGGACCGATCAGCGCCGTGACGGTACGGGCGGGCATGGCCAGCGAGACACGCTCGAGCACCTTGTTGCTGCCGAACCAGGCCGAGAGCTCGACGGCGTCCAGCCGTGCCGCACCGCTCGGGGAGGGCGCGGGCTCGGCCAGGTCCTCGAGCACGTTCATGGTGGACAAGGACGCTCCTGAGGGCTAGGTGGCAGCGGCTCACGCGTACCGGAACACCGGCGGCGCGAGCTCGCCCACGACCTTGCCGCAGCGACCCACATCCTTGACGGGCTTTAGATGAACGACGTGCGCCCGACCGATGAACAGTGCGGGTGCTGGCTCAAGGTGCCTCACGCAGTGTCAGATCGGGAGTGCCCCGCGAGCCGCATGCGCCTTCTTGGCCGCCTTCTTCGCCGTCCGGCGCGAAACCCTCGCAGCGGCATGCGGCACCGACTCGCGACCGCCGGTGTCAGCCGCTGCGAGCAGCAAGCCACCGAGCAGGCCGAGGTTTTTCAGGAACTGGATCTGTTGCTCCTTCTTGGCCTTCTTGTCCGGCGCGGACCAGAAGGGGTGACCGACGAGCGTCGTCGGGACGAGCGAACCGGCGAGGACCAAGGAGGACAGCCTGGGCAGCCGGCCGGTTGCGAGCCCCAGGCCCCCGACGAGCATCGCCGCACCGTTGACGCGGACGAGCTGGTCCGGGTTGTCGAGGCCGGCTCCGTCAACAGCGTCGACCCTCGGACCGGGCGCGCGGAGCGCATCGAAACCACCGGTGACGAACATGGCGCCGAGCAGCGGACGGGCAAGAAGACGGACCGGACTGGTCATGAAATTCCTCCAGGGTTCGGTCAGCGCCTACCCACCCATCGCCTGGGGACACGTTCCCAGCCGGTACCAACCTGGCGACTAGCTCAGCTTCAGGCGCCTGCGCATGCCGTCCAGGTCGAGCTCTGGGCGCACCGGCCACTGCGGGTCGAGCTCCGCGAGCTGCTCGACGAGCA